>SKRK01000028.1 GCA_007118525.1 Balneolaceae bacterium | reverse complement strand
TCAGGAGAAGAGGCCATTGCAATGGTTAAAAAGTATAAGCCTCATATAGCGATAATGGATATTTCACTTAAAGGCGAACTGGATGGGATAGATACCGCGAAGATAATTTTAAAATCTTATGATATCTCAATTGTATATATAAGTGGCCATTTAGAAGAGTATTGCCGCACCAGAGCTGAACAGACGAACTATATCGATATCATCAACAAGCCGTTTTGTAAATCCAAATTAAGTGATGCAATTGAAAAATGCTTTACTCACTGAAAAATAAGACATTCTAATGAAGCCATTGACACTGTACCAGATATATAACAGCAACTTTTTTGGTGTATCGGACGGTTATTCTATGGTGAGTTTTACTATAATTTATTACCCGTAAAAATCAGTAGAAATATTTACTCAGGAGGGAATGGCAGTATTTTAAATACTATACGAACAGACATCACAGCTCTTCAAGATATTTTCTTTTTGTTCTTTCATTCTGCTTAAATAGGGTGGGGGGAATTCCGGTAACATTTTTGAATTGTGAAGAGAGGTGGGCCACACTGCTGTAGTGCAATTTATAGGCAATTTCGGTAATTGTGAGATTACCAAATAGCAGAAGCTCTTTTGCTTTCTCGATCTTAATCCGGATAATATATTTTTTTATCGTTGTACCCTTCACCTCAGAAAAAATGTTGGAGAGGTAGTTATATTCATAGCCCAATTTTTCACTGATATAACAGGAGTCTTTTACCCTGAGTGTTTCATCTGATTGATGGATCATTTTTACGATAACGCTTATAATCTTCTCAACCAGGATCTGCTTTTTATTATCCAGCAGTTCTAATTTTGCTTTGTTTAGTCTATCTCTGATCTCCTCCTGCTGTTCCCGGGTAATATCATCGTAAATGTCAACCACACCGAGATCCACATAAAATTGTGTGAGGCCAAGTTTTTTCAACTCCTGTGCTACGTATAATTTACATCTGTAACTGACCATATTTTTTATATATAGTCTCATTTTTACAAACATTAAATTGAAAAGTAATTACTCAATCTTCTCCTCATCTTCAGGAAAGTAAATTGAGGGATATATGTAACAACACCTTATAAACTTCATTCAGTGATAGTAACCGTAAAATATGAAGGATGTTCCATGCCTGAATTCATTTGGAAGTGCAATAATTCTTAAAAGTGCTTTTAGGAAATCATAAATGCAGAAAATGACGTCTATTTTAATCCTTAAATTTGAAAGTAATAAGTCGGAATCCGGTGATGTTTTAAAACAATAGGATTGGGAATGAGTCACTTTACTCTATCTTCGGGACTCTTAAAAAGATCATAAAAATATACAGGGCGTGAGATAAAAAATTGATTTAGTGTTAAACAAAAGTCCGGCATTCCCAGTTTTGATAATTCTTCCACACCTAACTTGATAAAGAGAATATTAAGGATATTAAGAGATCAGGTTATGTCTAAATCCCTTTCTGTTACTTACCTTATATTTGCAACGATTAAGGCCAGGTACGGCTCAATGAAAATGCTGCTGCAACAAGCGATGAATTAGATTAATGGATATTGATGTGAATCACAGAATCGCGAAATGACTGAAATACAGTACAAAAACCCACTTACCTATATCACTGCAATCCTGTTTTCGATGCCGGTAACCGCAATCTTTTGGGTTTTAATTATCTACCCGGTTTACGGGGTGACCGGCGTGGCGATACACCCTTTTATTCATGGTTTAACCTGTACGCTATTCTATCTGATCGTATTAGGCTGGGCACTGCTCGGCAGCGAAAACTCCTCGGAAGTTGTGTATCGCACCTGCAGGTTTGGCGCCATACTTGCGCTTCTTTTACCGGTTAGCACGGGTTTCGTATCGCTTATTTGGGTATTCGAGGTTGCAGAACGCCCGGAAGCTTTTTTGGCCGGCTACTCCGCTCTTGAAATACCGGTCTATGCTGCAGCTGCCGGTATGGGTATGATTATCTTATTTTTAACGGGCAGCTACATCGCGGCGAGGGATATGGATGGAGTGCCGTTTTAGAAGTAATCGTAACGGTACTTAATTTTATTTCCGGAACTGAACGATAACGCTATTCGAAAGCTTGAATAGTGAGATGAGAGCGAATTCAGAATTGGCAGTAAATTTTGTCGTATAAATTCTTAGAGCTGGCAACCTCGTAAATGCATTTGTAGAAACCATTCACTATTCTCTGACACACTCTAATTAACCCCAATCATTTGGCAAGCCTTTTCCACACTACTCTAACTCTTAACGCCATCTTTTTTCTATTCTACGGCATTCAGTGTTTTCGGTCGCCGGCATTGGCAGCAGACTTCAGGCGCTTTAATTTACCGGATTCACAGCGAATTCTTACCGGAGTGTTGCAGTTGCTTGGCTCGGCAGGGTTGATAGTAGGCTTGGCTGTTCCTGTAATAGGAGGTCTGGCGTCCGGCGGACTGGCTCTCATGATGCTGATAGCTTTTATCATCCGCCTGAAAGTGGGTGACGGAGTAATTGTGTCTGCCCCATCGCTAATCTTTTTGGTAATAAATACCTGGATATCCTACTCTTTTTATACCCTATTACAGGAAGGCTTTACAGGAGTGCAATAGCCAAAGATAATACGAGAAAGGTAAAAGCCGGAAATGATTTTTTGAGTGGATCGCCGATCTTAATATGCATCGATACAGCACCCAGCATCAGTATGGCAATGCCATATGCTGCAATCAGCTCAACACCCGGATAGAAGATGGATGCCAAAAGAAGAACGGCAAGAGCTACCTTAAATGTGCCGATGGTGTACATAAACCAAACAGGAAGCCCATAGGCTTTAAACTCCTCCCTGATGTTGCCGGCATCACCACCTCTCCATTCGGTTGATTTTTTGCCGCGAACAAGCCAGACGTTAAGAATGCTTAGTCCTACAATGCATTTCAATGCAATAACTACATATTCCATATTTAATTACCCTAATTTATACGTGATTAATCGAAACGTGCCCACATGGTTTAATGCTTTACAATTTGATCAAAAAAGTAATGTAAACCAAGAGAAATTGAGATTCAGATAACCACATTCAAATAATCTTTAGCAATTGTTTTAACGAAACAGAGTTTATTTTGATAAAAAAACAGACGTATTGTAGAGATCAGTAGTTCATAGAACTGCTAATGGATTGGAGAGTTTTGGAATTTGAAAAAAGTTCAAATAAAATCGGGTTATGTGATTTAATCAATATCCTTATGAAGCGTAAAATTTGTAAAAAAAAGGCCGATAATAAGAAATTTCGCTTGCTGAGACAGAAGAATAAAGTTCCACGATCTAATGGATAAATAAAGAGGAAGGGTAGATGGGAGAGGAAAGAGAGAAGTATTTATAAAAAATTAGCAGCTCTCCGTTCAAAGAGAGCTGCTAAATATCATCTACAGACGGCTATTACCCCATTTGCACTTTAAACATAGGTTTATCAACGTTATACCGCAATAAGTATAAGATCGTATTTTGATTACGTAAAACTACGTAGTGGAGAAATTGTCAGTTGATATCGGCTTCTTCGAGTGCAAATCTAACCAGGGCAGCAGTATTCTTTAGCTCGAGTTTGTTCATCAGATTTGACCGGTGTGTTTCTACCGTGCGCGAACTTATATAGAGGATCTTGGCAATTTCCGAACTGGTGTATCCTTCAACGATCAATTTCAGGATTTCACGTTCTCGTTTTGTGATCTGTTTTTCGGGTTTCGAGTCCTCTTTTTTTGCCTGATCAGCATATTTGCCGATCATAAGCTGGGATATGGATTTGCCAAACGCCTGCTTGCCTTCCGAGACTTTTTCAATAGCTTTTAGCAGTTCTTGCGTTGAGCAGTTTTTTGTGAGATACCCTTTTACTCCCGCTTTCAGAGATTGATTCAGGTGAGAGATATCGGTAGAGTAGGTGAGTACAATGACTGCAGCCAGTTTATTGATCTGCTGGAGACGCTGAAGGAGATCGTGGATATTTGCATCTGCAATGTTAGATGAGATCACACAAAGCGATTCCGGTTGTTTTTTGAACTCAGCGATCAGTTCCTTGCCGCTTTTTGTTACCCCGTTAACAGATATCTTATCAGACTCATCCAAAACGCTTTTCAGCCCCTGGCGATAAATGTCGTAACTGTCCGCAATTAGTACCCTTATTGTACTCATTCTTTTGAGTAAATTTTGTTGAGTCGGACAATGAATATAAACCTTTATTTGAAAATGTAAAGAAGTTTGTGTGAATAACTTGTTAATAAGTCGTTGAGGGGCGATTAAAATTACCTAATACACCGATAGCGTACTCAGAAAGCAGTATGTTTTAAAAGTCTTCATAAGCATGTGGAACCGACAGAATATTCTGACGCAATGTATGAACTATGTGAGGAGTTGGGCAGCCAGTTTGAAACATTGATTAATCGGTGAACAGCAAATGATAATCTCATAAGATACTGTTAATAAAATAATTGATAAGACTATGAACGCAGGAGTTGATTAATTAATCGGTTTTAAAATAATGGCAGCTATATATGCCACCGGCTCATCACACACTGAAGAGTTCGCTTGGAGATGGAGTCAATTTTTTAAATGAAAATGGAAGCGTTTTTCATAAATAGAGCAGTTTAAATTATTTTCATTTGTTTTTTTGGGAGATGTTCATAAGTAAGTGGTTTGTTCAGTGTAAAGTGGCTTTGAAGAGGCCGGTTTTTAATAACTCACAGATAGGTTGGTTGAAGTAAAACCTTCCGCTTCAAAGTATCTCATTAAGAAGCCATATCCCCAGCAGGGTTTTGATCGACCAAAGAGTGGTTCGGCCCCAATTACTCTTTACCAGCCGATTCGCCATCAATTTGCTATACCCGGCCGAAAGATTTTCATGAAGAGGCACCATCACCAGGAATGTATGCAGCCAGATCAGAACCACAAGCAGCAGCCCCGCCTGATGTGCAAGTGGATAAAACTCCGCAAAGATAGAGAGCCATATCGATGAGCCCAGTTCCAGCAGCATAACAGGTATAACAATCAATGAAATCTGCACCTTATGGGTGCTCATATGTGAACTAAACTGCTCGCGGCTAACACGATGAAAGAATGGGTAGTGTACAATCTGTATCGTCCAGATTACACCACAGAGAAAGAAGCTGCTGAATATGTTAATTAAAAAAACAGAGTGCATAAAATCTTCTTCAACACAGTGAAGCGAATGGTTTAGGGATTCTTTATTTTAACCCACTTAAATAGGAAACGATTTTAAATAGTATAATCAAAAAATATTTATGAGCTGGTTACGAACCCATACGTGCGGTGAACTTACAAAAGAACAGAAAGGCCGGGAAGTAGTGCTGAACGGATGGGTGTCTACACGCCGCGATTTAGGCGGTTTGATCTTTATAGATCTGCGCGACAGATACGGAATTACACAGATTGTTTTTGATGAAACCAATAAAGAGATACACAGCATGGCCGAGCAGCTTCGCTCGGAATATGTAATTGGGGTGAAGGGTAAGGTGATTAACAGAAGTGAGGAGACGATCAACCCGGTGATGAATACCGGTGAGATTGAAGTGGAGGTTTCCGGGATTACGGTCTACTCGAAAGCAGATACTCCTCCGTTTGAAATTAAAGATCAGATTGCAACCAACGAGGAGACGCGCCTGCGCCACCGCTATCTCGATCTGCGCCGTCCCGAGCTGCAGAAAAACATGCTTCTTCGATCCGATGTAGCACACACCATCCGGAACTTCTATCATGAGCGGAAATTTGCCGAAGTGGAAACGCCGGTATTGATGCGTTCAACACCTGAAGGCGCACGCGATTACCTGGTTCCCAGCAGGGTGAATCCGGGTAAATTTTTTGCGCTCCCGCAGAGCCCGCAAACCTATAAGCAGATTCTTATGGTGGCCGGTATGGACCGCTATTTCCAGATTGTAAAGTGTTTTCGGGATGAAGACCTGAGGGCCGACCGCCAGCCCGAGTTTACCCAGGTTGACGTGGAGATGTCGTTCGTGAATGAAGAGGTGATCTACTCCACGCATGAGGAGTTAATGGCAACTATTTGGAAAGAGCATCTTGGTGTGGAAATTCAGGCGCCATTCCCCCGGTTAACCTACAGCGAAGCGTTACAGAAATTCGGCTCCGACAAACCTGACCTTCGGTTTGGGGTTGAAATCAACGATATCTCCGATGAGGTTTCAGATTCGGGGTTTAAGATTTTTAATTCTACGGTACAAAAAGGCGGAAGAGTGCTTTCCATAACCGTACCGGGACAAGGTAGTCTTGGCAGGGGAGCTCTCGACCGGCTCACCGAAAAAGCCAAAACTCAGGCCGGAGCAGCGGGAATGATCTTTATGCGCCTGGATGGCGGTGAGATTACCTGCAGTGTAAGTAAGTTCCTCGATGAATCCACCATGGAGAAGATGGCCGGTGCATCCGGAGCCAAAGACGGTGATCTGGTTTTGATCCTGGCAGGACCCGCACCGGCAGTGTATAAACAGATGGGTTCACTCAGGCTGATTGTTGGTGAAGAATTTGACCTGATAGACAAGAGCGCAACAAAGTTTTTATGGGTTACCGAATTTCCATTGGTGGAGTGGTCGAAAGAGGATCTGCGCTATTATGCGCTTCACCATCCGTTCACCGCACCCAAACCTGAAGATCTGGATAAACTGGAGAGTAAACCGGAAGAGGTGAATGCCAGGGCATACGATTTGGTTCTGAATGGAAATGAAATTGGCGGTGGCTCCATCCGGATACACGACCCAAAAACACAACAGAGGCTTTTTGATCTTTTGGGAATTCATGAAAAAGAGGCCGGCGAAAAGTTTGGTTTTCTTCTAAATGCATTTAAATATGGTGCTCCTCCCCACGGAGGCATTGCACTGGGGCTCGACCGAATCATCATGCTCATGTCGGGCTCTCAGAGTTTGAGAGACGTAATCGCGTTTCCGAAAAACCAAAAGGCACAGAGCTTAATGGATAACTGTCCCGATGTTGTGGATGAGAAGCAGTTAAAAGAGCTGCATATTTCACTCAGAAAATCGGCTGAACTCAAAAATTGACTACATTGAAAACTGCAGGAATTGATGGCTGCAAAGCCGGTTGGATACTTACTACCTTTGATGATGAGCCATCCTATCATATACTGAGAAGTGATAAGGAGCTAAAAGACGCACTGAACAGCTATGACCTGGTATTCATAGACATGCCAATTGGACTTGAAGATGAGGTTTACACCCGCGAGTGTGATCGGTTGCTGCGAGAGAAACTCGGACCGGAATATGCAAGCAGCGTGTTTAGTCCGCCCATACGGCCGGCGCTTCATGCCCCCTCATATGTGGAAGCCAACATGCAAAGCTACGAGTACACTGAGAAGAAATTGACGGTACAGTCGTGGAATATAACACCGAAAATTAAAACACTCGATGCCCTGCTTATTGAATTGCCGGAACTCAGAAATAAAGTGCTTGAAAGCCATCCCGAACTGTTGTTTATGAAACTGAATGGCGGAATGATCTACCAGAAGAAGAACACCAAGAAAGGCATTCGCCATCGACTTGATCTGGTAAACCATCATGAACCGATCGCGGCCGATTTTTTTCGGGAGATTAAAGAGGAGTATCGAAGAAACGAGGTAGAGGAGGATGATATCGTCGATTCAATGGCTCTGGCACTTGGTGCAAAACATGCCGAAGAGAAGGGAATCAAAACTCTTCCTGAAAATCCGCCGTTGGATTCCGAAGGTTTAAAAATGGCAATTCACTACGTTTAAGCCTGAATTCGATCCTAAAATTTTGAAAAACCCCAAAACATCAGAGCCAGAAAAACACGGGCATCGTCCGCTCAAAGGTTTATCAAAACAGTGTTGAATACACGCTCACCCGAGCTGCTACCTCTCCAAAATCTTCTTATATTTTACGCCTGCTTTATAAACACGGTTTACCCCGTTAAAAGCAGCAATACGATACGCCTCAGAGTAGGTTGGGTAGTTCAGTACATGGTCGAGGAAGTATTTAATTGTGCCTCCCGTTGCCATTACGCATTGCCCAAGATGGATCAAATCGGTAGCCTGGCCGCCGATAATGTGTACACCAAGCAACTTAAGGTTATCGGTTCTGAACACCAGCTTCAGAATTCCATCGGTGTCGTGCTGGATATCGGCTTGAGTCAGGTTTTCGAAGTGTGCCCGGCCAATGGTGACGTCTATACCCAGTTCCCTGGCTTTGATTTCAGTAAGCCCGATTCCTGAAATTTCGGGAATGGAGTAGATGCCATATGGGATATCGGCACCCAGTGAATCATTTTTCATTTCGAACATATTACACGCTGCCAGGCGCCCTTCAACAAAAGAGACGGCTGCAGATGATTGCTGACCGATTACATCGCCCACAGCATATATATTGGGCACTCCGGTTTGGAAGTTTTCGTTTACGACGATCATGCCATTATCCGTTACATCTATGTTCATATTCTCAAGACCAATATTTGCGGAATTGGGAAGTTTACCGCCAATGTAGAGTACGTGATCTGTTTCTGAAACGTGTCGTCTGTTTGTACTTTTATGATGAAAAGCGACCTCCATACATGTGCGCAGTTCATTGGCTTCCACATGCTTTACGGTTGTCTCTCTGAAAATCTGAATATTCTTTTTACTAAGAATCTTCAGTAACTCATCCTTAATCTCCTTATCTAAAAAGGGTAGCATGTCATCCGTACCGCTGAGGATGGTTATACGTGTACCCAGGGCTGCAAAAATCGTGGCGAATTCAAATGCAATCACGCCGCTGCCCACGATAACCATTCTTCTGGGGATATGAGTCATATCTAAAATAGAATCATAATCCATGATGGTAGTGTTATTTACCTCAAAATTCTCAGGGCTTTTTGGGCTGCTGCCGGTGGCAATCAATATATGTTCTGCCGTATGGGTGGTGGTCTGTTTTAATTGATTTGTGACCTGAACAGTATGCTCATCAATAATTTTGCCAAATCCCCTGGCGGTTTCAACTTCATTTTTAATCAGGTCTGTCTTTACCTTTTTATTCTTACTGTCAAGGATCGACATTTTGTAGTGTAACAGCTCTTCCATCCTGAATTTTTGATAGGGTTTTCTGCCCTTTTCATCGTTGAATTGAGTGTGGAAGTTAAGAATCAGATTGGCAGCTTCGCGCAGTGCTTTACTGGGTACGGTGCCTTTGTTAAGCCAGGTGCCGCCAATATTCTCATTGTCAACTTCAACCATGAGTACTTTTTTATCGAATTTGGTGCTTTGCATTGCACATGAAAAACCAGCAGGACCACTGCCCAGAATGATTACATCGTAATCGAAAGCCATAATATCCAGATTAAATTATGAATGGAGTATATCCAAAGAATTTAGGTATCTCTTACCTTCAACATCAAACTAAATCTGAAATGCTTTTAAAAAAGTTTGATGGAACGTTTTAGCTATTTAGATTCTTATATCTTTAAGGATGGACTAACAGGTAACGCTATGAAGATAAGTGCGTTACAAAACTGAAAATAATAATCTAAAAAAGTTAACAACAACCATGTCATTCAAATTACCAGATTTACCATACAAGCACGATGCCTTAGAGCCGAGTATTGATGCGCGAACAATGGAGATTCATCATGGCAAACACCATCAGGGTTATACCGATAAACTAAATGCTGCCCTTGAAGGCCATGAATTTGCAAACCTTGAAATTGAAGAGGTATTGAGGCGTATAAATGAAGTACCGAAAGAGAAGAAGCAGGCAGTAATCAACAATGGTGGCGGTTATGCCAATCATAAACTTTTCTGGACTACACTTTCACCCAATGGCGGCGGCCAACCCAAAGGGAATCTTGCAAAAGCGATTGATGCTGAGTTTGGAAGTTTTGACGCTTTCAAAGAGAAGTTTTCTTCTACAGCTACATCTCAATTCGGTTCGGGTTGGGGATGGCTGTGCGTGGATAGTGATGGCCGTTTAAAAGTACTTTCAACTCCAAATCAAGACAGCCCTCTGATGAACGGTCTTACTCCGATATTGGGAGTTGATGTTTGGGAACACGCATACTACCTGCACTATCAAAACAGAAGACCCGATTACCTGAAAGCATTCTGGGATGTTGTGAATTGGGATCAGGTTGAAAAAAACTATCAGGCTGCCAAATAGATTACCAATTCGGTAGTTCTGAAAAGAGAAAGTAAGGGGTACTCTCTATGATTTATTTAGGGAGTACCCCTTTTTTATTCGCTCATATCCAGTTTATACCACCTCTCCATTGCGCCAAAAGCCCTTGTCATATTCTGCCGGGGTGCCCGCTGCTGACGAGTACCATGCATATCACGATTATTATTTGAGGTGGAGTAAGAACTCTCATTTTGTCGCCTGAAATTGGGAGGTTCAATGGCAAATCCCAGCCACAACCGCTGCTCGCTAAATTCAAAAATAGATGAGCCATTGCGTGGTATTTTCATTTCAATGGATAGGTTTCGGCTGTCGGTATTGGCGACAATTTCAATTCCGTCTACTTCGAGTTGAGATTTCTCCACAAATCCGTATTCGGGATTAGAGCTTCCGTCGTGTCGTTCAACGATCATTACGCGCGAAAAGAGGTTTTCACTGAGCCGTTCAAGTGTTTCACGGTTTTCAGGTTTCGAGAACCATTCGTTATCTCTAATCATAGAAGAGAAAGCACCGGGGTTTTCACGAAGCAGGTTAAACGAGCCGGCTGGAAATCCGACGCCAATTCTTTTTCGTTGATCTTCATTATCACTTAAATAGATGATAAAACCGGATTGACGGATCGCCCTGTCTTTATATGGACTTTTAATATCAACAAACAAATAGATAAAGTCGTCGTCGAAACTGGCATAATAATTTGCCTCGCTTCGTGATTCAAAAAGAGTCCGGTTTGTATCCCAATCCGATAAGCTGCCATCTATGGAGAGCGGAGAGCTCTGCTGATGCGGTGTAAATGTATTTGTGCTTCCACAGCCTGAAAAAAGAAAAAATAGAAAAACTAAAGCGGAAATAGAACGATGCGTCATTTAAATAAATTATGGTTGGTGTAAATATGGCAGAATAAACCGCATGAAGTCAAGAATCTACTACTTCTAACGGTACGAAAATGTCGTTAATTATCTGTATATTTGATGAAATGAAATTTAGCAATTAAATCGAAACCTATTATGCAATTTGGATTTGGAGTAGGCCCTGATACCTCCTGGATGAGAAAAGAGCTTACAGATCTCGGTATTGAAGAGCTCAAGACTCCCGAGGATGTTGATCGGGCCATGAAAGAATATAGCAAAGGCACTCTATTAATGGTGATTAATTCTGTGTGCGGTTGCGCTGCAGGTAATGCACGGCCGGGTGTTAACATAGCACTTGAAAAGACAGGAGCAAAACCGGATCATCTGGTTACGGTGTTTGCCGGGCAGGATAAAGAGGCAACAGCCAGAGCCCGTGAATTTTTTAGCGAGTACCCGCCATCATCTCCGGCATTTGCATTCTTTGTGGATGGCGAGATAAAAGCAATGGTGCCCCGACACAGAATCGAAGGAAGAACCCGTGAAGAAGTTGCTCAGGATCTGCTAATGGTATTTGATGCATTTGCCGGTAAAGAGTCAGCTAACTAAAGGCATTTCCTAAATAGTTATTGATCTTTTTTAAAGTCTTTTCACTCATGAAGTGGAAAGGCTTTTTTTTTGAATGGCTATTTTGTCTAAATAAAAAAGTCCCCGCCTTCAAAATGAAAGAGGGGACTTTACTGATGCTCTATTCAGGCATGTTTAATTTCAATCCACAACTTTTAGAAATCAATGCCAATTGAGAAATAGTGGATAGCACTTCCGCCAAATCCATTTCTGCCGTAGGGCCATCCCACATCATACCTGAAGGGGAGTCCCAAAAGAATCGTTCTTAAGCCAAAACCGGCTCCAATCAGAATGTCTCCGTCAACAAAGTTCACGGGTATATCGCCTTCCTGCGGTTGTCCGTCGCGCAGCAATCCAGTCTGTGGATTCAGGAACTC
>SKRK01000226.1 GCA_007118525.1 Balneolaceae bacterium | reverse complement strand
TTTTAGATATCTGTAGTCGGGCGTAAGTTCTCCTTTGTGGACAATCAGTGCACGCATTATCTCAGGGGGCAGTTCAAGATTTTCAAAGGGCAGTGAGAAGTCAGCTTCCGACAGATCTTTCAAAAAGGGAAGTAATGCGGAGCTGAAATGCTCTGAGGCTTCGCGGGGAAGTTCACTTGGAAGAATATCTACAGCCATCACGGCAACGCCTTCTCCCTCAAACCCCATTTTATAGGAGCCATCTGCAGGGTTGTAAATAAATACGGGATCTTCAATTTCGGTAGCCTTTTCCGTACACTCAATGGATCCGTTTACGTCACAGGTTATGTCGCCGATCACTTTCAGTTTACGGCCGTTTTCCGCTTCTATTTTTGCCAGCCACTGTTTGGTAACCAATTTAGGGTACTTTTCATCCCAGTAAATACCGTTTACGAGGATATCGATATGAGGCAGAAAATCCTCAAAAACCGATCGATACTGATCTGGATAATCGATGTAGTGCTGAAGATCGAAATCTTCTCCATCATTGTGCTCCAGATAATCTTCAGGTGTGATATTAACCTTAACCACCGGCCGGCTGCGGTCGTATCTGCCCTCTTTTAAATGCTCCGCAGAGATCATTTTTCCGGGAATAAGGTCCAAAATTTCCAAAGCGCCTTGCGACACATTTCCATCGCCGGTTATGGCAATTACAAGAGGCTGAGTCTCAGAGTGCAAACCTGCCTCATTGAGTCTTTTTCCGGCAGACCGGATAGCGTCTTTGGCCTGATCGAGTGATGGGTATTGATAGGATTGTTTCAACTCCTGAAACGGCGTTTTTATACCGAGTACTTCAAATCTTTGCCCAACGGTCCAGAGTGTGTTGATCATCCCCGCCAGACCGGCATATTTACCAAAAAATATCAGTCTTTGACCATTCGCGGCCGTTATTTTTTCATAATCGATGAGGCTGCCTTTATTCTGCATAAGGCTTTTCAGCATCGGCATATTGTATGCCTGCCCTTTAATTACATGAGAGAAAAAGATATATGCTTTTCCTGGTTTGAAGTAATTTTCAGGCATCTCCTTCACTCCCAAAATCAGATCACAATCCTTTACGTCGTCAGCTACAATGCAACCTGCGGCTTCATACTCGTGATCGGGGAAGACCCTTTTATCTGAACTCTCGACATAGACATCTGTACCAGTCTCTTTAATAAAATGTTCCAGATGGCCGGGTATGAGGGGAGCCCGGCGTTCGAGTTCATATTTGTTCTCATGCCGGATTCCTATACTGTTTTTCATCAGATTTTATTTTTTGAACGATTCATTGGGCCCAGATTTTTTTCCTTTTTTAAAGGCTCCCGCAAGTATCAACGTGAGAAATACCGATCCTACAATGAAAAATGTCCACCAAATCATTTTTTCACCTTCACATCCCAGATCTCCTCTGCATAGTCTCGAATGGTACGGTCGGATGAAAACTTGCCGACACGAGCCGTATTTAGCAGTGCCATACGGTTCCACTTCTCCTGGTCTTTAAACAGTTCATCCACCTTTGCCTGTTCATTGACATAGGCTTCATAATCGGCCAGCACCAGGAAGTAGTCGCCCTTATTTAGCAGGGAGTCGATAATCGGCTCGAACAACCCTCTGTCTTCATTAAAGAAACCGTCTCGTATTTGGTCTATAACCTGTTTCAGGTCGTTATTGCCATTGTAAAAGTCCCATGGATTGTATCCTTCTCGCCTGAAGTGATCTACGTCATCAACCGTATTTCCGAAGATGAAGATGTTTTCGTCACCCACCTCCTCTTTGATCTCTACGTTGGCTCCGTCAAGTGTTCCGATGGTCAACGCCCCGTTGAGGGCGAACTTCATATTTCCCGTACCTGAAGCTTCAAAACCGGCGGTTGAGATCTGTTCGGACAGGTTGGCTGAAGGGATCATCTTCTCGGCCAGGGTTACGCTGTAATTTTCAAGAAAGAGGAATTTCAGTTTCCCGTTCACATCCGGGTCACTGTTGATCTTTTTACCTACATCATTCATTAATTTGATAAACAATTTAGCCAGGGTGTAACCCGGAGCCGCTTTCCCGGCCACAAGAATGGTTCTGGGAACCGCATCCATGTCAGGATTGGCCTTGATTTGATTATACCGGGTAATGGCATAGAGGGTGAGCATCAGCTGACGCTTGTATTCGTGTATTCTTTTGATCTGGATATCGAACATCGATGCGGTATCAATTTTAATGCCGCGTTTCTCTTCGATATAGTCCGCCATGTTCTGCTTATTCTTTTGCTTGATCTTCGCAAACTTTTTCATGAAAGCCTTGTCGTCGGCGAACTTCTCAATTTTCTTAAGCTGGTCGAGGTCGGTAACCCAACCTTCACCAATTTTATCGGTAATCAGGTCGGCAAGCTCACGGTTGCACTGCCGCAGCCATCGGCGCGGGGTAATTCCATTCGTTTTATTGGTGAACCGATCGGGGAAGAGTTCATTGAAGTCTCTGAAGAGAGTTTTTTGAATCAGGTCGCTGTGCATGGCGGCTACGCCGTTAATTTTATGCGATCCAACAATTCCCAGCGAGGCCATGTGTACGACAGGGTTCTCACCTTCACCTACAATTGAAAGCCTGCTTATCTTGCCGCGATCATCTCCAATTTCAGCCTGAACTGACTGCAGGAACCGGCGGTTTATCTCATAGATAATCTGCAGGTGACGTGGCAGCAGGTTTCGTAAAAGGGATACCGGCCATTTTTCAAGGGCTTCGGGCAGAAGCGTATGATTGGTGTACGACATCGTTTTTACGGTGATGTCCCAGGCAAGGTCCCAATCAAGCCCCTCTTCATCAACAAGAAATCTCATCAATTCGGGTATGGCCAGGTTTGGATGGGTATCGTTACACTGGATCGCCACTTTTTCAGGCAGTTTTCGCCAGTCGTCATTGGTTTTTTTGAACCGGCGCAGAATATCCTGCATCGATGCGGCTACCAGGAAAAACTCCTGCTTCAGACGTAATTCCTGTCCCACAAACATCTTATCGTTCGGATAAAGTACCCGGGAAATGTTTTCATTTAATTGAGTGTCGCGAACAGCATCGATGTACTGACCCTGGTTGAAACTCTTCAGGTCGATGGATGAGGAAGAGGATGCTTTCCAGAGACGGAGATTATTCACCACTTCATTTTTGTATCCGGGAATAGGCGTATCGTAGGCAACTGCCAATACATCGTGTGTATCATCCCAGTTAAATCGGAGATCGCCCGATTCATCATGATAAGCGTGCGATTTTCCATAAAAGGGAACGTTGTACTGTATTTT
>SKRK01000154.1 GCA_007118525.1 Balneolaceae bacterium | reverse complement strand
GTGAAGGATCTCCCTTTATTTGGGAGTCATTTAAAATGAAATTGCCAGCCGGATGGGATCAGCCAGGATAGGGTTGTAGAGAAACATCCAGATCACCAGAACAACCAGGAGTGTAAAAATGCCCGTGGTTAATAAGATATTCATGATCTTGTACTCATTGAGGAATCCGGCGCTGTCAATTGCTGCCAAATTGAAACTTGAAAACCAGACCAGGCCGAACAGTATACTCAAGGTAATCACAAGAAATTCGCCCGTCCCGGTTTGATTTAATACAACCAAAAGGGTTACAAGTATCAGGTTCACATGAAGCGGGAGGGTGTAGAGATGTAATACCTGGCTGAAATGAGTCAGCTTCTTATTCAGCATATATATCCAGCCCACAAGAAGAAATTGTAAAATGAGGGAGAGAACCAGTCCGACCAGAAAGAGCGAGATCAACGGATTTCCCGGAAGGAAGAGTACCGGGAAATGGTGGGCAAGTGCCTGTAAACCCAATGCAGTGACCATGATCTCTGCACTTACGTAAAAGAAGAGTCCGGTGATGAATGCATGCTGTATCATCACGATAATTCCGGGCAGCGTATTTCGAATGCGATGCTCCATTACATCGATTACAAAAAAGGTGTGGTTAAAATAATACCTGCCCAAAGATTGATTATAAACCGGCTGGAATTTATAGTGAAGAATAAAACTGATCCAGAGCAGAAGCAGAAACAGAACGCTCCAGTTTAGCCCGGGAAGCCGCGAAGGCTCTGATGGAATAGGAAAAGCTATCTGTTCACCGTTTAAATGGCCTTCGAAAACCACATGTAGTTCTGGCTGTTTGTCTAAAAGATTAAAAAACCATTCGGCCGGTAGTAATACAACACTGCTTTCGAGTTCCGCTTTTGAATTGAATAAGTGGTTAAGCGCGATCAGAGATTCCCTGTCACTTTCATTTGGAGAAAATTCAGTAAAAGCAGCTGCAGGCCTGCCCGGAACAGTGGTGGGCGTTACACGGGCGGCATTGAAGCTGAACCCGCCGGGCAGTGCAAGCGGTTCGGGATGGCCGGATGTGAAGTAGAGCGGTGAGTCTATTTGTGCTGAGAGGCTGTTTGCGAGGCCAGATGCCAGGGGGAGAAAGCGGTTGTCTTTTTCATGTGGGTAGCTGAGTACCTCAACGGCCGCAATTTGACCCGGCCATGTCTCATTTATTTCTCTGTAGTTATCAAGTCTCAATTCAGCAAAGAGCTCTCTTTTGGTTCGTAATTGATTGATTACAGGAAACCGGATATCAGATTTAAGAAGTATAAAGAAGGGGGCAATAGAGAGGTTTTGCATTTGAGCCGGATCAGAAAAGGCAATCAGATCGATACCCATTGAGGCGGCAAAATCCAGCTGCTGCTGTGTAGCCGTGAAATCCTGTCCGGTTGAAAACCCGAGTGCGATACGATTTCCGGTCTGCTCTGCACGATCATCTGAAGCGGCAGACGCGGGCAGAGTTAAGATTAGCCATGGCAGAATCAGGGCATATATCAATTGCAGCAAAATGGCAGCTGATTATTTTTTGATTTCAACAGTACGTTCAATTGGGAGTTCACGGGTCTCTTTAAAGCTGGAAAGCACAATATTTGAACGGGTACGGGTAACACCTTCCCACGACTGAATCAGTGAGAGAAACTGCTCAAAAGAGGCGGTGTTTTTTGTCCTTACCTTAAGGATGTGTGATCCATCCCCGGTTATAGAGTGGCACTCCAAAACCTCAGGATGCTTTGATACATGCTCTACAAAGCTTGGATAGCGGTCAGACCCATCCACTTCAACAAAGATAAAAGCTGTAATGTCGAAATTAAACTTTTTGGCGTCTAAAATTGCATTGTAGCTTGATATCAGCCCTTTCTCCTCAAGCTTGCGCATTCGCTCTGAGACAGAAGGAACGGAAAGATGCACGATCTCGGCAATCGTATTGCGCTGTGCACGTCCATCACGCTGAAGATGGTTTAAAATTTTGATATCTGTTTCGTCCAGTTGATTTGCCATCGCTTTTGTTTGACCTAAAATTTCTAATCTGATATCAAAATATCCTTAATTAGTTAGGATATCAATGGGCAGTTGAATCAAATTGGTAAAAAGATTTTTCGTTATAAGATTTATCAAAGAGTAAAATTTATTTCACTCGGTATAAAACGACTCGTATCTTTAAAATTCTGTAGAAACTTTTGAAACTAACCGTTTTACTCAATGCTCGATATCAACTATATCCGTGAAAACCGTGACCTGGTAAAAAAAGGAATGCTGAATAAAGGGGAGAGTGAGACCTCGGCAGTCGATTCCGTACTGGAAAAAGACGAAGAGTGGAGGGCACTGGTAACGGAACTGGACAGGCTCAGGGCTGAAAGCAACATCAAGGCTAAGGAGATCGGAACCTTAATGGGACAGGGTAAAAAGGATGAAGCCCAGGCGCTTATTAAGGAGACGGGCGACAATAAGGAACGCATTAAGGAACTTGAGGAGAAGATCCATACAGTAGCCGCCGAACGGGATGAGCTGCTCTATCGAATCCCCAACGTGCCGGATAGCTCGGTTCCTGTTGGAAAAACAGACCAGGATAACGTAGTGCACTCCAGCTGGGGTGAACCGTTGAAGGCGGAATGGCGTCTGCCTCACTGGGAGCTGGCATCCGAAAAAAAATGGATCGATTTTGACCGCGGCTCCAAGGTTACCGGTGCGGGATTTCCGTTTTATATTGGTAAAATGGCCAGGTTGCAGCGATCGCTCATCAATTTTTTCCTTAACGAGGCCGTTGAAAAAGGATATACAGAGCTTCAGGCACCCTACTTTGTGAATGAAAATTCGGCCCGTGGAACAGGTCAAATACCCGACAAGGAGGATATGATGTACACCATTCCCAGGGATGGGTTCTTTGCCATTCCTACGGCAGAAGTACCTGTTACGAATTTTCACAGGGATGAGATTTTTTCAATGGAGGATCTGCCTGTCCGTTATACGGCCTATACACCCTGCTGGCGAAGGGAGGCCGGCAGTTACGGAAAAGATGTAAGAGGCTTGAACAGGCTGCATCAATTTGATAAGGTGGAGCTTGTGAAAATTGTACATCCTGATGAATCGGATAAGGAATTGGAAACACTGCGTGAAAACGCTGAATCGCTTCTCCAAAAACTGAAGCTTCCATACCGAACCCTGCTGATGTGTACAGGGGATATGGGATTCACTCAAACCAAAAAGTACGACCTTGAAGTTTGGAGTCCGGGACAGGAACGCTGGCTTGAAGTGAGCTCATGCTCCAATTTCGGGTCCTTCCAGGC
>SKRK01000270.1 GCA_007118525.1 Balneolaceae bacterium | reverse complement strand
GCCACATATTTGTCCTGAATGATAAGATCTTGTATCAAATCGAGTGTAACCAGGTCTTTCTCATAGTGAGGGTGCAATACGTGTGAGAGTGCGCTTTTAATCTGTTCTTTGTGGATAGACATAAATGTTTTGCGTGCTTGAAATTGTTACCTTTCAAAGATAATCAGAAATGGAGGCAAACTAAACGACTTAATTGCCCCCAACATTTCCGGTTAAGCGCTAAAGTTAGCTTTTAATCGTAAACGTATTATGAAATCATCACCTGATGTCAGATTTGCAGAAACAAGACGCCTACACATTTGCTAAAACTCCAACCGACATACCCATTCCGGGTGATAAGGTGATCCAGGAGTATATTGGCAGGTTAAATAGCAGCACCGAGAGTATATCGGCAGCTAAAATGGTGGCTCCGCCGGGATGGGAAGAGCCACGTCAGATTCCTGAATTTGATGAACTGACAATCGTTCTCTCCGGAAAAATACAGGTTGAAATAGACAATGAAGTGATTGAACTTCAGGCAGATGAACCATTTATTGCGCATAAGCGACATTTTGTTCGGTATTCCAATCCCTATGATGAGCCTGCCGAGTACTGGTCAATCTGTATTCCTGCATTTTCCATCGAAACCGTAAATCGAGATAAAGAATAAGTACAGACTATGTTGAAAAGAACACCTTTCTATTCAGAGCATGAAAAAATGAGTGCCAAATTAATCGATTTTGGTGGTTTTGAAATGCCGGTACAGTATGCAGGAATTAAACAGGAGCATATGGCTGTGCGCGAAAATGCAGGCCTGTTTGATGTATCCCACATGGGAGAGTTCTATTTTAAAGGCCCTGAAGCTCTGAACCTGATACAAAAAATAACAATCAACGACGCCTCCCTGCTGGTTCCCGGAAAGGCACAGTACACGGCAATGTGTTATGAAGACGGGGGAATCGTAGACGACCTCCTGATTTACATGCTGGACGAAACCAGCTATATGCTTGTTGTTAATGCTTCAAACATTGAGAAAGACTGGGAGTGGATCGTCTCACAAAACACAATGAATGCCACCATTGAAAATCGCTCTGATGAAATTGCGCTTTTGGCTCTGCAGGGGCCAAAAGCGGTTGAGATACTTCAAAAACTCACCAATACGAATGTATCAGAAATTAAATTCTACACCTTTGAAAAGGGAACCGTTGCGGGAGAACCGGGTGTAATTATCTCCGCTACGGGCTATACCGGCGAAAAAGGATTTGAACTCTATATAGACACAACCATATCCGATCCAATCAAGATATGGAGCCAGCTATTTGAGCATGGCGAGGATTTCGGCCTTGAACCGGTTGGCCTGGGCGCGCGCGATACATTACGGCTTGAGATGGGTTATGCTCTCTATGGGAATGATATTACAAGCGACACTAATCCACTGGAAGCCGGTATGGGATGGTTGACAAAACTGGATAAAGGTGACTTTATTGGTAAAGAGGCTCTTTTAAATCAAAAAGAGAAGGGATTAGACCGTAAATTGATGGGCTTTGTAGTATCAGAACCAAGAAATGTACCCCGTTCCGGATACGAAATCTATGACGAAAAGGACAACAAAATTGGGTTTGTAACCAGCGGAACACAATCGGTCTCTTTGAATAAAGGTATAGGGATGGGTTATATTTCAGCAGACAAAGCGGTACCAGATAACGTTGTAAACATACAAATACGGAAAAAGAAAGTGGAAGCTGTTCTTACACGCCCCCCATTTTATAAAAAAAAGAGTTAATGAATAAGATTAGAAACATAGATGTATTTTTTTCTGCGCAATCCTTCCAGGAAAATGAACTGCGCAATAAGGCCGTGGTCGTAATTGATGTGCTCAGGGCAACTTCAACCATCGTTACGGCTCTGAGAAATGGGGCCAAAGCTGTTATTCCGGTTGGCGACATGGCAGAAGCGAGTAAAATTGCACAAAATGTAGATTCAGATAACTACCTGTTGTGCGGTGAAAAAGACGGTGTAAAGATTGAAGGGTACGACCTCGGGAACTCACCTCTTGAATATAATGCGGATGTGATAGGCGGTAAAACGCTGATATTTAATACAACCAACGGCACCAAAGCGATTAAAAAATCGCTTGGTTCAGCCCGTATTTACATCGCTTCATTTCTGAATTTTTCATCAGTGATTAGTGCGCTGCACAACGAAACCCACGATATCGTTCTGCTTTGTGCGGGCTGGAAAGGGCGTCTTGCATTGGAAGACACGTTGCTTGCCGGTATGATTATTCACAATTTAAATGGGGGTTCTATCTCTGAAGAGGCACCGGATGGAGCTAAAGTGGCCTTCAGTATTTATGAAAAATATGGCGGGAACATCGAGGCTGTAGTACACGGTTCGAATCACGCAGCCAGATTAAAGACACTGATTGGAGATGATGATGTGAATTTCTGCTGTAAAATCGATACATGCGACCTGCTGCCTATACTGCACGACGGAATTATTTCTATATCCCATGGCTAAAAAGAAACAGACCAATACGTTCTTAAGCAGTTTTAACTACACCCGAAAGATGGAGGTGGCAGGAATACTGATTATTGCCGTTGCTTCACTTTTACTGCTAAGTATAGCCTCATACAATCCAAACGATTACGGCGTGGTGAAGTCGCTTTCGTCCTGGTCACTGTTCCAGATGGATCAGGGTCCGGCGCTGCGAATCAGTAACTGGCTGGGATTTGTGGGCGCTTATATCTCCTACCTGTTTGTACATACCCTGTTCGGCTACGTCAGTATTATTGTTCCGATTCTGATTGCATCAATCGGATGGTACATATTCCGCCAAAAAGATTTGAGCCTGCTGGGTTGGCCGCTCGCCTATGGAATGTGGATGATGGTACTGATCAGCACAACCGTGGGGTGGTTTTATAACGAATATGAAGCCTATTCGATGGTATGGAGTGGGAATTCGGGAATCTCAGTTGCCCGCATACTTCAGAACATTACAGGGATTGGCTCAATTATCATTCTCATGGTTCTGCTCTTTGTGTCGCTTCTGATTTTGGTTGACAGAGATCTTCAAAAAACAATCGACATTTTTAAAAACTGGATATCCAATTTTAAAGAGAACAGGGAGCTCCGGAAGGAAGAGAACCGGCGAAAGAAAGAACAGAAAGCCACATTGATGCAGCAGCAGAAAGCTGAGGCCGTCCAAAAGAGAGAGTTCGTAGAAAAGAACCAGAAAGAGAATAGAAAACAGGATCCGGTAACGATCGATGATATCGTTGAGCGATCACAGAAAGAGGATCTGAAGCGGGCTGAAGAGCGAAAGAAAGAGAGCGCGGAACTTGAAAAGAAACCGCCAAGGGCAATTCTGGAGAAGAAACCGAAACAGACCGTGGGAGATGATGAAGATGACGTGGAAATCTCTGTTTTTATCGGCGAGGGTGATGAAGAGGCCAGTGATAAAGAGCTCGATCGCGTTAATAAAGATAAAGCAAGAGAGATTCCGGTAATCAAATATAAGTTCCCGGGTATCGACCTGCTCGAGTCGCCCCCCAATGAAGGGAATGAGGTAGACCTTGAGGAGATTAAAGAGAATAAGCGCATCATTCTCGATAAATTGAAACGGCATAAAATTGAGATTTTAAGCATCAACGCGATTGTGGGGCCTACCGTAACGCTTTATGAGCTGGAGCCTTCACCTGATGTGAAGATCAGTAAAATTGAAAGCTACGCCAACGATTTGAAGATGGCTACTGCAGCACATGGTCTTCGGATTATTGCCCCGATTCCCGGCCGTTCTGCAGTGGGTATTGAGGTTCCAAACAGTACCCGCGAAACGGTTTACATCAAGTCGGTCATCAATACCAAGAAGTTTGTAGAGACGAGTTTTGATCTGCCTGTAGCTTTTGGAAAAACGATTGAGAATGAAGTGTTTATGATCGATCTGACCAAAATGCCTCATCTTCTTATTGCAGGCGCTACCGGGTCGGGTAAGTCGGTGGGTATCAATACCATTATTACATGTTTGCTCTACAAGTGTCACCCCGACGACCTGAAGTTTGTTTTGATCGATCCGAAGAAAATTGAACTCTCTCTCTACAGAAATATCCAGAATCACTATTTGGCCGTGCTGCCGGGAGCTGAAGAGCCGATTGTAACCGACACCAGTTTGGCACTTGAAACACTTGAGAGCGTTACAAAGGAGATGGATGAGCGTTACGACCTGCTCAAAATGGCTATGGTGCGCGACATGAAATCGTACAATGAAAAATTTAAATCAGGTGAACTGGACGCAGACTTGGGCCATCGCCATCTTCCTTATATAGTGGTTATTATTGATGAACTGGCCGATTTGATGATGACAGCCGGAAAACAGATTGAAGAGCCGATTGCGCGTCTTGCACAGCTTGCACGAGCGATTGGAATTCACCTTGTGGTTGCTACCCAGCGGCCATCTGTAAATGTAATTACCGGTACCATCAAGGCCAATTTCCCGGCGCGAATAGCCTACCAGGTAGCATCAAAAGTGGACTCCAGAACCATTTTGGATACTGGCGGGGCCGATCAGCTCGTTGGAAGGGGGGATATGCTCTTTACCAATGGCGCAGGCATGACCCGTATCCAGAATGCATATGTTGACACAGATGAGGTAGAGAGAATTACTTCCTTTATTGGTGAGCAGAGAGGCTATAAGAAACCTTTCCACCTACCCGCAGTTAAAGATGATGAGTCAGGGATTCCCGACCCGCTCGACGATATCGACGAACTGTTTAAGGATGCAGCCAGAATTGTAGTACTCCACCAGCAGGGATCGGTATCGCTGCTTCAGCGTAAGCTGAAGATCGGATACAACAGGGCAGGACGGATTATTGACCAGCTCTTTAATGCAGGTGTTGTGGGTGCCTACCAGGGCAGTACCGCGCGTGATGTAAAAATCAGTGATGAGGAGGAACTCAATGAGATATTTCATGAAATTGGTGTTTAAAAGCATATTTACGGTATTGATAACAACCCTGCTCATTGGCAGTGCCACAGAACTGTATGCTCAGTCTGAAACACCCGAATTTGACAGGCTGAAAGGTGCCTTTGAGGACAACCGTGTTTTTACGGCCTTTTTCTCACATGAATACAAAGACTCATTTACCGGAGAGCGACAGTACTCTGAGGGCCGGATATGGATCGGAAAAGACCGATATAAGATTGAAGGTCAAAACCAGATTATGGTTGTTGATGGAGAAACATCAACGGTTTATGATGGGTCTAAAAACAGGGTTATCGTAAGTGATTACATTGAAGAGGAAGATGATTTTGCTCCATCGCGCATGCTTCAGGGTGTTGATGAGACATTCACAGTTCAGGAAGAGAGCTTGCCCAGTGGGGAGTTCAGGGTTACTCTCAAATCGGACGACCCTTTTTCGATCTTTATGGAGGTTCAAATCTATCTTACTTCCAATGGTGAGCCCTTGCGAATTGAAGCGATCGACCAGGTAGAGAATGTGTTGGTCACGCAATTTTTAGAGGGAAGCTTTATCAGAGATGAACAGAATGAGATGTTCACCATGGAGATTCCGGAAGATGCCGAATTCATTGACCTGCGCCAGGGATCATAATGAGTAAACGGGTACTCAACATTTTGGTTTCCATTATAGTTGCTGCACTTTTTGTATGGCTGGCTATCCGGAGTGTTGATCTCACAGAGCTTTGGATTCAGATGCGCAGCGTCACATATTACTGGATCCCCTTTTTTATTGTTGCAATGTTGTTCAGTCATTTCCTGAGGGCAGAGCGCTGGAGGCTTTTGCTGATCAGTGAAAACAGGAGTGTAAACAGGTCTACACTCTTTGCGGGAGTAATGCTCGGTTATGTATTCAACAATTTGATACCCAGGCTGGGTGAAATTTCCCGGCCGGTATACGTTGCCAAACAGCAGAATATGAGTTCAAGCAATCTGATTGGAACCATTGTGATTGAAAGGCTGATCGATGTAGCAACAATGATGTTTCTGATTCTGCTTGCGGCAATTTACCTGGTAAGCGACCTGGAGATGCTCCATCAGTTATTTGGAACAGAAGATTGGCCCTGGTTTGTATACCTGGCAATACCTCTGCTTTTTGTACTTGTGGGTGCCGGGCTTTGGCTGATGTACAAACTGTTGTTAATACTTGAAAATAAATCTGATATTAGCAGCCCTCTTGTATTGAAAATTGTTGAAAAAGCCCGATCATTCAGCGAAGGAATGATATCCATCCGATATGTGAAGAACTGGCCGTTGTTTCTACTGCTGACCGCCGGAATCTGGGGTGGATATATTATTATGACATTCCTGCCGTTTTACATGATGAATTTACAGGATCTTTACGGACTTGGGTTAAGTGATGCGGTAGTTCTGACCATGGTTTCGTCGGTTGGGGTCAGTATTCCCACGCCGGCAGGAATTGGGTCTTATCATCTGCTGATGCAGCAAAGCATGTGGTTGCTTTATGAAGTGCCGTTGGTAACAGCGCTTACTTACGCAACCATTACGCACGCAATTAATGTTCTGGCAGTATTTTTAATAGGTCCGATTGCTTTATGGTGGGATAAATACAATACACTCAAACAGACCGGTATCCGTTAACCAACATTGAGAAATGTAATCATACTATTGATTACAGTACGATTGGTGAGCCGCTGCTTGAGCGATTAAACTGATTTATACTACACAGATCTGAAAATATTACTGAATTGAGGAGCAAATTCTATTTGAAATCTTCTCTGAAAATACGGCAAATTTATTTTTACTTTAAAGCTTAACAATTACAATCTATGCTAAGAATTTTCACTGTTACTTTATTCTGCTGTATTTCCCTGTTAGCAACAACTATTGTGCTTGCGCAGGATGCGCCGGCTGATCGGCAATCTTTGCTTCCGGAAATTGATCCGCAGGATATCGAGATTCGCAGCCAGTTTCAGGCCCGCTTTCCTGGATTGAGGAGGCAGCCGATATTAGGCTTTAACCCGCGTCCAAGAGTGTTTCAAATAGATCCGAACAGGCAGCCTTTTATTGAAGATGAAGAGACTGTTATGGCAAATCTGCCCATTGGCCAATTAGACAGGCCTCAAGCTCCGGTATATCAGCCGCTGGGCTATGCCGATCCGCAAAATGGATTTGCCCGGGTAGGGATGGGAAGTTACATCACGCCTGAGGCAGACGTATACGCCATTACTAAACTTGGCAACCGTAATTGGGTATCAGCAAATCTCAACTATTTATCAACGAACGGTCACCTGGATGAATTTACGAGTTCATCACGAAACGTGGATCTGAGCATCAATTCCTACAGTGCGTTTACAAAACGGATCAAGCTGGCAACAAACCTGGGCGTGAGATCAAACTTTAACCACTTTCCAGGTTTGGTAACACAGAACGGCGAACCGGCCAATATCAGAAACAGGATGTCGGGGGCAGGGTTTGATGGAGGTGCTGAATTGACATTTGCCCAAACTTCGCTCAGCGGCTTCTCCCTTTCGTTTGATGGATACGCAAATCAGCTCGAACTCAACTCTGCACTGGACAATTATGGAGGTTCTTTGAATGAATGGGGTGTGAAAGGGAAAGCAGAATACTCCCGGTTAGGTGAGAATATTCAGGAAGTTCACAGGTTGAGACTAACATCATCGGCAGGCGGTATTGAAACGTTTGGCAGCTCCATGCAGGGTTGGTCGGTGTCGCAGCTCTCAGCTCACTATGAAAGACTTTTCGATTATAAAACCGATATAAAGGCCTCTCTTGGAGTTGCGGGCGTTTCGGATGCAGTTGATGACTACTCATTCTATATAACTCCGAATATTACTGCCGTTCACACGCTATTTGACGGACTCGATGTGCGAGCTAAATTATCAGGCAGTCCTTCGCACCGCTCTCTTGCCGGCATTCAGGCTGAGAATCGATTCCTGGATCTTACAGCCCCGGTTGAGCATCAATATGAAGTTTTGGGGCTTGCAGAAGTGATACTGGAACCCTTCAGCGGTACACGATTGGTGGGAGGTGTATCCTATCAGAATGTCAAGAATTTTCTCTACTACACAAGAAATGAAAATGTGATTGCGGGTACGGGATTTACGGAAGGGTTTTACCAGGCTACATTCAGCCGGGCTAACATTACTAAACTGTATGGGGCTTTTTCACAGGATTTGCGCCCGGATATGCTTTGGATCAGGGCTGATGGTTACTGGCAAAGGCCAAGGCTCTCAGGTAACGAAAAAATTCCGTTTATTGAGTCCATAGGTATAAAAGGTACTGTTTCATTCAGGCCGGTAAGACAGCTGGTCGTGGAAGGCTGGGGCGAGTTTGTAGGCAGCAGAAAAGATTCATTTGACAATGACTTGTCCTCATTTATCTTGCTTGGTGGCCGCTTTGAGTTTTCCGTAAATGAACGTCTGGGAGTGTATGGTAAACTTCTTAACTTAACGGGTGAAGAATATGAACTGTGGCAAGGCGTTCCTGAACGAGGTTTTCAGGCTTTTGTTGGTGTCACTTATCTATTTTAATTATGAAATCTACATTTATAAAGGCTTTTAAAGAAGTATTGCGGGAACAAATCTTGAACAAAAATAGAGTGGAAATAGAAGATTTGGGAATTTTTGAAGTAGTTCACCGTAAACAACACCAGAAAAAATATGAAAATGGCCGGGTGGTAATGATTCCACCCGCCGATGTTGTTGAATTCCAATCTAAAGTGAGGAGCTCTAATGAAAATTAATAAGGAGAAGCTCATTGAGCTGCTTGTGGATAAGACAAACATGGAAAAAGTTGAGGTTGAAGAACAGCTTCAGCAGCTAATCCAACGAATTGTAGATGCCGCTGAACGTGGTAAAGCACTTGAAATTAAAGAGTTCGGCCTTTTTTATTTTAATGAAAGCGGAGATTTAACGTTCGACCCTTCAAAAGAGTTAAGCACGGAAATTAATTTTAAATACGCCGGTATGGAACCGGTTGAGTTGAAACCGCCCAGGGATTCAGCTTCGGGTGATGCCGTTGCCGCAACTGATGAAAAGGAAGAGCCCACTTCGAAAACGACCAAACCGGCTGAGGAGAGTAAACCTGAATCGGACACAGACGAGGATGATGAGGGGCTCGATGATATTTTCGGTCTTGATGATATGGACGAAGACGATGAAGAAATTACGGCTGAAGAACCCGAAGAAGAACCTGTGTCGAAAAGACCTTTTGAAACACCTGCCGATAAAGTAGACCGTGAGGATGACCCGTTCTCCGGATTGCTGGGTGATGCTTCATCTAAGCTTTCGGCCAGCGATAAGGGGTTCAAAGAGGAGTCATCTGATTCGGATGATGATGAAGTACCGCCCTTTCCGTTTATAAAGGATTCTAAGAAGGATAAGGGTACAGAAGAGCCTGTAGATAAATCTACTGAAAAAGTTCCCGAAAAATCTTCACCAAAAACACCCAAGAAATCTTCTCCAAAAGTTCCTGTAAAAGTGGAAAAGGCTCCTGCTCCCAAGGCCCAAAAAACGGCAAAGCCAAAAACTTCCTCTAAACCGAGACGCGATCCGGTGATGGTGGTTATAAGTGTTGTGCTGGTTTTTGTTCTCGTAGCAGCAGCTTTTTTCGTAATTCCGGGCCTCCTTGAAGAGTCGGAGCCGGTAGAAGCACCGGTAGAAACACCGGCAGAAGAACCGTTGCCGCCAACTGAAGCGGATGCCACAAATGTTTTGGAACCCGTGGAACCTGATGAGGAAATTACAGTTGAAGAGGAACTGGTTGAAGAAGCTCTATATGGTTTATTGGGCGAACTTGTTGATGATGCCAATGATGGATTTTCCATTGTATTGCACTCATTCAGACAGGAAGATGTTGCCAGAATAAAAGCTGCAGAGTTAGCTGCAGATGGTTTCCGGGTATTGGTTAGCGAAAGAACCGTACAGGGACAAACCGTATGGCGAGTCAGTGTAGGGCAGTTCCCAACCATAGCAGAAGCACAGGAAAGAGCCGGCGATCTTCCCTCACCATACAATACAGATAACTTTATCCAACGAATACAGACCAACTAATACCTTCATGAATATCATCTCCTTACTATTACTCCAGACTGAAGCTGCCGAGACCGACACGCTTGCTCAAATGCTTCAGGACGACACCTCCATGTCATTTTTTGAAATACTGTCTCAGGGCGGTCTTTTAATGATACCCCTCTTTATCCTCTCCATTCTGGCGATTTATGTGATCTCTGAACGCTGGAGAACTCTCGAAAACTCCAAAATGGACATTAACAGTATGCTTAATAATATTGAGTCGCTGCTCAAGTCGGGAAGTCAGGCTCGGGCCATTCAGTATTGCGAAGAGTTCGACAAACCCCTGGCCAGAATTTTGAAAGCCGGTATTCGACGATTGGGACGGCCCATCCGTGATATTGAGGAGGCCATTCGCAATGCAGGCAAGAAAGAAATTTACAGCCTGGAAAATAGAATGAATTGGCTGGCTACCATCGCCGGTGTAGCCCCACTGATCGGCTTTACAGGAACGGTAACCGGTATGATCCGGGCGTTTATGGACATTCAGTCGCTGCAGGGTAATGTAAATCCCAGTGTTCTTGCAGGCGGTATTTGGGAAGCTTTGATTACCACAGCCACCGGTTTGATTGTGGGTATTATCGCCTATGGGTTCTATAACTTTTTGCTTGGCAAGATCAACCGAATGGTGTTTGAACTTGAAAATGCATCGGCCGATTTCGTAGATCTTTTACAGGCTCCATCTCCCAAAAAACGACAAGAGGTTTAGGTTTATGGACTTTCGCAAAGACAGTTTAAAAATGGAGCCGTTGGCGATGTTTTCCCAGTCGTCACTGACGGATATCATTTTACTGCTTCTTATCTTCTTTTTGCTAACCTCGTCGTTTGTAACCAACTTTGGTATTCGTGTAAATGTACCTCAGGCTGAGTCGAGCGTTACCACCGAAGCCCAGCAAATTTCTGTAGCCATAACACAGGAGGGCGACTTTTTTGTGAATGGTGAGCAGGTACCCAGAGGCAATTTATCGATCTCTATTCGAGAGGCATATCAGAATAGTCCGAATGTAACGTTAGTAGTACGTGCCGATCGTGATGCGCGTATAGATGACGCAGTTCGTGTAATGAATATTGGTCAGGCACTGAATATGAATATTGTGATGGCGACGGAACGCAACTAAAGACATGCTAGACTGGATCAATGAAAATATCGATAAAGAAGATCGCTTCGGATGGGGAGTTACCGGAGCTATACACATTGTGCTTCTGATCATAGCTCTGCTTTATACTGTCAACTTCGATATTGATAACCGCCCGGCATATATGGAAGTTACTTTGGGTGAATTCAGAAGCGGAACCATAGCCGAACAGGCCGAAGTACAAAGAGAACAGGTTGCCACCCGCCCAAACCCTGCAGAAACTCAACCCGAAGACCCTGATCCTGAAATAACCCAGCCTATAGAAACCCCGCAAACTCCTGAAGAAGAGACTACAAAACCGGTAGAGCTACCCGAAGAGGTTGAAGAGATTGTGAGTGAAGATGTGGTGGAAACTCCCGAAACAGATATTATTGATCCGCAGGTTGTTGAGGTTACCGAAGATATTATTGAAGAGGTTGTACCTCCCGAATCGCGTGAAGCCGAGCAGGTGCAGGAAGGCGTGACCGAGAGCGGAGATGAGAGAGGAACCCGGGGTGACGTTGATGTGGACCAGGGAACAGGCACCAATCCCGACCGTTCGGCACCCTACAACCTTGAGTGGGAGGGTGAGCTCGACCGGACTCCGATGGTACAGCCGCTGCCATCCAATCAAACCAATGAAGAGGCGGTCATCACAATCCGGTTTGAAGTAAACCCGGACGGATCACTCGGCCGGGTTATTCCGCTTCGAAAAATGAATCCTGAACTGGAAAGGGAGGTCATGAGAACCCTTCGAAGCTGGAGATTTTCAAGACTACCGGCAGGAGTGCCTCAGGAGGCCCAGTGGGGGGTAATTACGTTCAGATTTGTACTCGATTGAGATACTTTTCTCTCACAGATTAGCCTGACCCTGCCTCGAAGAGAGGCCTTCGATACAGAATACTTATATCTTTACTCTTTACTCT
>SKRK01000063.1 GCA_007118525.1 Balneolaceae bacterium | reverse complement strand
GACTCAAGACTCAAGACTCTCGCCTCAAAAACACTCTGCCTCCTTTTTCAGTAGTCAACCCTATCCTCCTTCTCCTTCCACTTATCAAATAATATAGTTGCATCAGATTGCAGTATTTGATGGTTTGGAATGGATCGGTTTTCGGGAGAGAGATCCAGCTCTTCATAGATAAAACTATCATCAAAACCTGCATTTGCAGCATCTTGCCTGGTGCCCGCATAAAAAACACGATCTGGTCTTGCCCAGTAGATGGCTCCCAGGCACATAGGACATGGCTCGCAGCTTGTGTATATGTCGCAACCGGTTAGTTGAAAATCACCAAGCGCCTTGCAGGCTCTCCGAATGGCAACAATCTCGGCGTGGGCTGTCGGATCATTTTCGGATGTGACCCTGTTGTTTCCCTCGGCGATAATTTCACCACCTTTAACAATCACACAGCCAAAAGGTCCGCCCTCATTGCTGTCCATGCCTCTTTGAGCCAGTTCAATTGCCCGTTCCATGTAAATTTTGTTCATGACCTGATCTCAATGTCTTTTACGTTCTATTCAACATAAACAGAAGATCTGAAAAGATACAGGCCGGTAATGGTACAAAATGTGCTGACCATCCGTTTCAGATTCCAATGTAAATGCAAATCCGGATACACTGCTAAAGCTTGGGATGGTGGATGAGCCTCGTATAGATGTTGCGCATACGCTGCTGACCGGCCCCGCCAAAGTACATCATAAAGACCACGAGATTCGCCAGGTTAACCCTGAGGTAACTGTTTTTCTCATATTTTCTGGCAGAGACCACAACCTCTTTCGGGATAATTTTGAATGCAGCACTCTTCTGTATTTTTTGAATCAGGTCGTAATCTTCCATAATGATGAAATCTTCATGGAACCCGCCTAAATTCTCAAACAGGCTGCGGGTAATAAAGAGGGTTTGATCTCCCCCGCGGCACATGATCCGGTTGAAGCGTGTAAAGTAGGAGTTGATTCTTAAAAGCAGCCTCTCTGAATCGAAGCGGAACCTGTAGCAGCCGGCCTGGTATCCCTCCTCAATCGCGTTTAAAATATCATCAGTATAGGATTCGGGAGGCAGGGAGTCGGCATGCACAAAGTAGAGAAGGTCACCGGTTGAGTGTTCGTAGCCCAGGTTCATTTGAGCGGCTCTTCCTTTTTTTTCGGAAATCAAACAGGTAAAACCGGCCTTCCTGACAACCTGAAGCGTACGGTCTGAACTGCCTCCGTCAACAACGATGATCTCCGCAATGCGGTTTTCAGAGTGGTTTTTGATGTGAGTAAGCTGCTTGACAATCTTACTCTCTTCATTATACGTAGGTATGATGATACTTATTTTCAACGCGTTATCGGTGTGTTGTTCAAATTCTTTATCGTTACCCTGATGATACTTAATCGCGGTTAAAGGGAAAATTTAGTTAGCGATATGTTACTGAACTGTTATAAGTGTAGATACGAAGATCCTTATCTATTGGATGGAAAGGAGAAATTAAAACAGGAAAATGAAGAGAATCTATAAGATGTACATATTCTCAGCACTTGCGGTCATATTGGCCGGTTGTGCCGGTAGCTATCCCGAATATGAAACCTTCGGCTGTAATCCCGGTGTTGAATTTGGAGAGGGTCCGGGAACGCTCTCTTTTGCAGAACTCTCCATGAAGCTGGTTGAAGCTGTACGAGACGGAGAGTCTACAGAAGAAATGGAGAGTTGCCTGGCCAATGTTTCGGCTGAAGAACTGAACAGTGATTTATCCACTGAAAGTGAAAAAAAGGCGTTCTGGATGAATATCTACAATGCATACGTGCAGATATTGCTTCTGGAAGAACCGGAACTGTTTGAAGACCGGGACAGCTGGTTCGGCTACAACTTCTTCTCATCGCCTCAAATTCCCATCGCCGGTCACCTGATGAGTTTTGATGATATTGAGCACGGTATCATGCGGCGCTCAACACATAAGCTCACATTGGGGTATATGAGAAGCTTTGGGGTGACGGATACAGAGAAAATGTTTTGGTGGGACGAAATAGATCCGCGAATTCACTTTGCGCTAAATTGTGGAGCTATCAGCTGTCCGTACATAGCCGTCTATGATCCCGTACGCGTGGAAGAGCAGCTCGAATTAACGACCCGCAACTATCTGAACGAAACAACCATCTACGAATCAGAAGAAAGCCGCGTCAGGGTAACCCGGCTGATGAGCTGGTTCAGGGGAGATTTTGGAGGGCTTTCCGGTGCCAGGGAGATGTTAAAACAGTATGGAGCCATACCTGAAAACAGCGATCCGAAATTCACTTTTCTGGAGTACGACTGGACGCTTGAACTTGGAAACTACCAGGAGTTGTAAAGATTTTTTCTTCAAACTAACCCGGATTTTTACTGCAAAAACATAAAAAAATGAACATTCGATATATAACACTATTCGCAGCTATTCAGTTACTTGCATTCACGTTTGTATTAACTACAATATCCCAGGAGAGAATCATTTTAGATCCGGATGAGATCGATTCATTTGTGCTTGATCCGGCAGATTTTGATCCGGATGATAAGGATGCAAAAATACTAAGGCATGAGCCTTTTGGAAGAAAAACAGAGGCGGTTTATGAGCGCGGAGAACGGGAGGACGGGACACCGATTATCATCGCTACGAGCAATAATGCAATCTCAACGGTAACCACACCCATTACCGGAGACCCCAATGTTTTCCAGTATCTGGAGTGGGAGTGGAAAATAGAGTCGGTACTTGAAAAGGGAGACCTCACCAAAAAAGATGGAGATGATTTTGCTGCCAGGGTGTACGTTACCTTTGACTATGATCCGTCCAATCTGGGATTCAGGGAGAGGATGAGATACACTCTGTACAAAACATTTACCTCATTTGAGATCCCGTTGCGCTCACTCAACTATATATGGGCCAACAAAGCTGACGTAGGCACCACGGCCGAAAGCCCATTCACCAACTGGGTGCAGTATGTTGTGGTTCAGTCGGGCAATGAAAAAGCCGGTCGGTGGTTTACGGAGAAACGGAATATTCTGGACGACTACAGGGAAGTATTTGGCGAAGATCCGCCGCCTATAAGCGGTATAACCATCATGACCGACTCGGATAATACAGGAGAGTCGACCAGGGCATATTTTGGAAAAATTACGCTTTCAAAAAAGTAGATGGCATAGCTTATTGATGTAAATATCAGCTTGTATGGATGCCTGTTCATATGAAGTGATAAAATCCCTATTATTGAGGCAATTTTAAATTGATAAATCATCATCACATACACAGGTAATCACTATATATGTCACTACTCGTAGTTGGATCCGTTG
>SKRK01000096.1 GCA_007118525.1 Balneolaceae bacterium | reverse complement strand
GTGCTTGATCTCTATAGAATAGGCCTCGATAATATTGCGGGCTACGTAACCCCGAGAGATATACTGATGTATAAGGATCAGGGCGGAGAGATGGAGAAACTTGAAGTTGTAAACTTCGAAGATGTAGAGAATCATGGAAGCGATGAGCTTGTCGTGGACGTAAGAAAGGCGTCTGAATATGAGGCTTCTCATGTTGACGGAGCGGTTAACTTCGCGCATACACGTCTGCTGCCAAACGTTGATAAGATTCCTGCAGGCAAGAAGCTGTACCTCCACTGCATGACAGGTGGTCGGTCGGCTGTTGCCTCAGCATTTCTGAAGCGAAAGGGCTTTAATGTAGCCCTGATTGACGACAACTTCGAGAAGTATATGAGCAAACAACTTCTCAAGGCATAAAAGATCAGAAATAAAATGGGCCGGCAGCAATTACGCTGCCGGCTTTTTTTTACAGATATGAAACCGGTTAATACATATATCAACAGAGCCTTTCCCCTTCTTGAATACCTTAAGAAGTACAACAGAGAAGCATTCAGGGGAGATCTTGCAGCGGGTATAACCGTTGGCATTATGCTGATTCCGCAAGGAATGGCCTACGCTCTCATCGCGGGACTTCCTCCCGAATACGGTCTTTACACTGCACTTGTACCCCTCGTTATTTATGCCTTTATGGGCACATCCCGTCACCTGTCGGTGGGTCCGGTAGCTCTTGTGGCGCTTCTCGTAGCCGCAGCGATATCTCCGCTGGCCGATACTCCCGAAGAGTACATTGCAATGAGTATTCTTCTGGCGCTTATGGTTGGCGTAATGCAGCTCTTGTTCGGTTTGCTGCGAATGGGTTTTCTGGTAAACCTGCTCTCACACCCGGTGTTGTCTGGCTTTATTTCAGCTGCGGCAATTATTATTGGCCTGAGCCAGATGCATCACCTGCTGGGTATTGATTCCGTTTCCGGCGGACTTCACGAAATTTTATTTGGAATCGCCACGCAGATCAGCAGCGTCAATATTCTGACGCTCGTCGTAGGCGTGGCTTCGATTATTTTGATTGTTCTGTTTAAAAAGAAAATACCGGCACTGCCGGGTCCTGTAGCTGCAGTAGTAGCAGGCATCATTCTCATCTACCTTGCCGGGCTGGATAATCGAGGTGTTGCAATAGTGGGGGAGATCACGAGCGGAATACCCGCTTTTGAAATTCCGGTACTCGAATGGTCTGTAATCACAGCACTGCTGCCCATGGCGCTGGCAATTGCACTCGTTGGCTATATGGAAGCTATTGCTGTAGCCAAAGCAGTGCAGCATAAAGCAAAAAATTATAAAATCGACGCAAACCAGGAGCTGGTAGCCCTCGGGGCCGCCAATATCGGGGGCTCATTTTTCCAGGCTTTCCCAACAACGGGAAGCTTTTCAAGAACGGCAATCAATTTCGATTCAAAAGGTCAATCCGGCGTCTCTTCAATCATAAGCGCACTCACAGTAGCACTGAGCCTGCTCTTTCTCACGCCCTTATTCTATTTTCTCCCAAATGCCGTTCTGGCTGCCATCATTATGGTGTCTGTATTCGGCCTGATCGAATATGGTGAGTTTAAGCGCCTGTGGAATTTGGGCCACTACGACCGCTATATGCTGCTGGCCACATTTTTTGGAACTCTCTTCATTGGTATTAAAGAGGGTATTCTGATTGGCGTGACGCTTTCAGTAATTATGCTGCTCTACCGGAGTGCCCGGCCCAACTACTCAATTATGGGACGAATACCGGGTACATCCGCATACAGAAATATTGAGCGATACGAAACGGAGCGTGAGCCTGAAAATCTCATTTTCCGTTTCGATGCACCGCTCCATTTTGCCAATGCTGAATATTTCAGGGATGAGGTGTTCAGAACCATTCAAAACCATCCGGATGCTTCAAGCCTGATATTAGACCTGAACGGCGTGAATGAAGCGGACTCCACCGGGGTGGATGAACTCTTTGAAGTGGTTCTGGATGCAGAGGCGCAGGGCATTAGTGTGTACCTCTCGGAGGTGAAAGCACCGGTGCGTGATCTGATTAAGAAGTGTTCGAGCGGAGCAAAAGAATGGAATTTTTATATGACGGTCGAAGACGCTGTGCACGCCTCAGAAATGAATAGAAAAAGCGAAGAGGATCTTCAGTATAAGATTCAGAGAGATACAAAGTAGCAGATCAGATCAAAAATTTAAACAAAAATTAAGGCGTAATGGAAACTGAAATTATTATTGTGCTGGCCATCATGGCGTTTACAATCTTCATGCTGGTAACGGAAAAAGTGAGGATTGACGTAACAGCTCTGATTACCATGCTGTTGCTTGCCTGGACCGGAATTCTGACCAGCAGTGAAGCCCTTTCCGGTTTTTCGAGTAACGCCGTTGTGGCGATGCTTGCGGTGATGATTCTGGGCGAAGGTGTTGCCAAAACCGGAATGATGTCGCGCTTTTCAAAATGGCTGCTGAAGAGGGTGGGTTCCAAAAAGAATCCAGTATTGGGGGCTCTCTCTTTATCCGTCGGTACCCTCTCCGGTGTAATACAGAATATCGGGGCCGCCGCACTTTTTCTGCCGAGTATTATCGACATTGCGCGGCGCATAAAAATCTCTGCTTCCGTGTTTATCATGCCAATAGGGTTTGCAGCCATCATTGGGGGTACCCTTACCATGGTGGGGTCGGGCCACTTAATTCTGACAAATGATCTGTTGGAAAGTGCAGATCTGGAACCCTACGGGCTGTTTGCTGTAACCCCGGTAGGTATCGCCCTGCTCTTTTCAGCAATTCTCTTCTTTCTGTTTTTCGGTAAGTTTATGCTTCCACAGGGCGAGCGTGATGGCAAGCTCGAAAAAACCGAGCAGGAAAAAGTGGTTGACGCTTTTAACCTGAAGAAGGATATCAGGTATTTTAAGATTCCAAAAGGCAGTTCAGCTGCCGGTAAAACCATTGAAGAGACGGGAATCTGGAGCGTTTACGATATTAATATCCTCGCTCTTGGGAGGGAGAAATCACCAAAGTTCGCCCCCTGGCGCGAAACGGTTCTTGATGAAGAGCAGATACTGGCTCTTTATGGCGATGAAAAACGAATTTCACTCTATGCCGAAGAGCTGGGCCTTGAAGAGTCTGGCGAGAACGGAATTTTTGAAAATATCGGTGATCCTGAGGAGTCAGGTTTTGCAGAGATAATTGTGCCGCCGAGATCCGACCTGGTGGGGCAGTCCATACGCCAGTATTCGCTCAGGAAAAAACACGCTGTAGAGCCGGTAATGCTGTTCAGTGAAGGTGAAAAAGTGGAGGGAGATTTTTCTGACAGGAAGATCAAAACCGG
>SKRK01000036.1 GCA_007118525.1 Balneolaceae bacterium | reverse complement strand
TGATTGAGCGAGACTTCAGCTGATTCTGACCTGAAATGCAGTTCACCCCTGATGGAATCCCCATTTGGCAACTGCTGATTCAGGCTGACCGTATAATCAACATCGTTGCCATTACGTACACCTGTAAAATAATTTTCACCAATTTTACCGGCCGGATTTTCGGATGAAAAAGCAGCTGATTGCGGAATAACCTCTTCAAAACTGTAAAATACCGGTTTATTCTCTTTGTAGACCGATATGCTCAGCGCAGGAAAATGCCTCGCCAGCTCACCTGTTCCTGCATTTAACGAGCGGATATATCTTTTGGAAAAGGGATTTCCTTCATAAAAGATGATTACAAAACTGTAGCCGTTTCCCGATATTCCGTCGAAATACCACCACTCATAACTGCCGGGTATCGGTTTGTCGGTTTGAGTATCTTTAGAAAAATCTGAAAGAATATTCATCTTTACTTCTGAATGGTTTACAGGCTGTTCCTGTTAATTTGCATCATCAACTATCTGATAATTCGAAACGATCACCATGGCACAATCGCCACTTTTTTGGCCGTTATCACTTGCACTGTTCTACCTGCTTGTAACTTCGCTCATTTTTATTCGCAACAGGTTTGAACTGACATCCCTTGAAAGCAGCTTGCCGGTCAAAAACAGAGAGCTAAAGATATCTGTTTGTATCCCTGCCCGCAATGAAGAAAATAGTATTCCGCAACTATTACGCTCACTTTTTGAACAGGAGGATGATAATTATAACATACATGTACTCAACGATCAGTCGGAAGACAATACCGGGAGCATACTTCTCTCTTTTAAAAATGATGAGCCGGAAAAAATCATCATACACGAAGGAGAAGAGAAGCCGAATGGATGGCTGGGCAAACCCTGGGCTTGTGAGCAGCTTGGGAAAGCAGCCGATGGTGATATCCTGCTCTTTCTGGATGCCGATACAGAGCTTCTTCCGGGCACGTTAAGTCGTGTTCGTAACTCATTTGTGGCCTACAACTTGGATATGCTCACTGTATGGCCCGGGCAGGTACTGGGTACGTTTTGGGAAAAAACGGTGATTCCTCTCGTTTACTACACGCTTACCACCCTATTGCCCTCTGTATACGTCTATCGAAAACCAAAATGGATGCCACGTTTTTTATATAAAACAATGGCTGCAAACTTCGCCGCTGCAAACGGGCAGTGCATCGCATTTACCCGTGCAGCCTACCAATTAATTGGAGGGCATAAATCTGTAAGGAGAAAGGTTGTGGAAGATGTAGAACTTGCCAAACTTGCAAAGGGAAAAGGGCTCACGCTGAGAATGTTTAATGGGGTTGATTCAGTAAAATGCAGAATGTACCGGTCACAAAAAGAGATGTTCCAGGGGTTTCGCAAAAACTTTCTGGCAGGTTTCGCAAACTCACTGCCTCTCTTCATTGCGGCAGCCCTGCTTCATTTGATAGTCTTTATCCTGCCCTTTTTTAGCCTGATCTGGTCACTTATTGTGCAAGACCCTGTACTCTTTTTTCTCTCCATAGCATGTATCGTTATTATTCTGATTCAAAGGCTTATACTCGCATCCTGGTTTAAATGGGACCCCCTTTACAGCTTTACTCATCCTCTTGCAGTATGCTGGTTTCAGTGGCTAGGGCTGGTTAAGATATGGGATTACATTACCGGCCGGAAAACAGTCTGGAAAGGACGAAACGTGTAGGCAATTGTCGTTGGCGCCTCTTTGCACCTACCCTGCGAAGTGCTCTTTTTCACTCAGTCAGGGTTAAACCAAACCGAGCCCTGCAACGCTCACATACACGTGTGAGGAGTCCGAACTCATTCAAAAACGAAATAAATTTCTATTTTCAAACCTATTTATTTTTAGCCGTTAAGAAAGCTATATTTCGGTAGATGAAACAGTGGATAGAGAAATACCTCAGATACCTCAAAATTGAGAAGAACGCTTCGGTTCATACCATTACATCCTATAGAACCGATTTAAATCAGTTTTTGAATTTTACCGCCGTTGAGCAGCAGGTAAATCCCCATCAAACAGAAATTACGTCTATCGACAGGCTGCAAATCAGGCTTTGGCTGGGGGCGCTAAGTGAAGACGGGCTTGCGAGAAATAGTATTGCAAGAAAAGTGGCCTGCGTTCGTTCGTTTTTTAAATACGCATTTACGCGAGGAGCCATAACAAAAAACCCTGCTCATTTGTTAATTGTGCCAAAACCTGAAAAAAGACTGCCTAAAACGGTGCAGCTAGAAGAGATTCGCCGTATGATGGAAATGGCAGACGGAGATGATCCCAAAACCGTTCAGGACAGGGCCATCCTGGAGTTGTTTTACTGTACCGGCATGCGATTAAGTGAACTGACCGAACTCGACATCAGGGACCTGAATCTTAGCGGTCGTCAGGTTATTGTCCACGGTAAGGGAAATAAGCAGCGCATCATCCCATTGGGTGATGAAGCTTTAAAAGCTTGTAAAATACATTTGAACAGTCGCGAAGAACTCTTTTCTTCAAGAACCGATGCTGATTCCAGGAAAGCTCTTTTTCTGGCTCCCAAAGGACAACGAATTTACCCTAAAAGAGTGCAACTGATTGTAAAAGAGTACTTAATGAAAACCAGTGAGGTAACTCAAAAAAGTCCGCATGTACTGCGCCACAGTTTTGCCACTCATATGCTTGATGCAGGGGCAGACATCCGGATTATCAAAGAATTTTTAGGGCATGCCAACTTATCGGCTACTCAGATCTATACCCATACAAGCGTTGACCGCTTAAAACAAGTTTACAAAAAAGCCCACCCCAGGGCACAAAATAAATCCGAATAAAGGAGGAATCCATGAAGACGACATTCACAGCAAGACATTTTGATTGCAGCCCCGACCTGAAAGAGTTCAGCCTCAGTGCTGTAGAAAAACTTGAACAGTTTTTTGATAAAATCGTTGTTTGCGATATCGTACTAAGACCGGGCCAAGATGACGAGAACCCGTCGATTGCCGAATTGAATGTAAAAGTACCCAAAACGTTAATTAATGCATCAGAAGAAGCGCCAACCTACGAACAGGCTATCAGCGAGGCTGTAGACAATGCTGTTCGCCAGCTTCGGAAATATAAGACTAAGCATTTTGAGCATTACTAAGCTCACTGACTCATTGAAAAACAGCCCGCAGAATGATGCTGATGAAAACCTTCTGTATTCAACTGCGGGTTTTTACTATTACGTGATTTACTGATTTCTCACTATAATCCATCTCTTATGCCATTTAGTGATCAGGAGGCTATTCCCATCCGGGAAAAAGTGAAAGTTTCCATACTTGTTAAGCAGTTAAACAAACACATTCATGT
>SKRK01000365.1 GCA_007118525.1 Balneolaceae bacterium | reverse complement strand
GCCGTTTCCGGAGAGATTCCCGGTTCCCGGGGAAATCCTGTTGATGTGAAATCGGGCAATAGTGGCGTTGTGAAGGAGCTCAGCAATTCTTCTTCAATTGTAAAGTCGTAAATCAGATCACCGCGATTGTTGTAGATTTTCTTTACAATCTGTGGAGAAGCAGGTTTTCCTTCATTCACAAAGGCGGTATAGGCTGTGGTGAGCTCAAGAAGAGTGACCTCTGCTGTGCCGAGTGCAACGGATGGCGCCTCGGGCATGAGAGATTTTATACCCATGGCAAGAGCTGTTCGCTGAATAGCCGGCACTCCGGTTTCAACAGCAAGATGTACGGCTACCGTATTTATAGATTGGGCGAGAGCTGCCTGCAGGGAGTAACGTCCTCCATATTCTTCCCGGTGATTTCGCGGGGTCCAGTCGTCATAACCTGCAAAGGTAGCCAGAATGTTTCGTTGGTAATCGCAAGGTGAACGTCCGTTTTCAAGAGCTGCTGCATAGAGTATCGGTTTGAATGCAGAACCCGGCTGCCTGCTGGCTTTCACCTGGTCGTACTGAAAATGGCGATGCTCTATTCCACCTACCCATGCCAGTACATCGCCGGAGTTGGGATGCATCGCAATTAATCCGGCATTCAGGAAAGAGAGATAATATCGAAGTTCATCATAAGGTGAGATGGTTTTCTCCTCGTATCCATCCCAGCTGAAGAGCAGAGTGGGAACGGGTTCGTGCAGAATCTCATCAATTTCCTCTTCCGATACTCCTTCATTGCGCAGGTACCGGTATTTATCGCTCTGCCTCCAGGCGCGCATCACGTCGGGGTCTTCCATTCCGAACACGGGCTGCGTTTCAATCTCACGGTTAAAAATTGCCTGCAGCTCCTTCATTCGTGTTGCCACGGCCTGTTCTGCTGCACGCTGTACCTGTGAGTTAAGCGTGGTGTGAATGGTAAGGCCGTCGGTATAGAGATTATACCTTTTGCCATCCAGAGCCGGCCTGCTATTAAAAATTGAGATCAACTGTCCCCGCAGGTGCTCACGAAAGTAGGGTGCAATGCCGTCACTCAGATCGTTTCGGTTGTAGAGCACTCCAAGAGGTTCGTTAATGGTGCTTTCAGCCAGCTCTTCTGAGATCATTTCATAGCGTGCCATTTGGCGAAGCACGATATTGCGACGCACCGCAGATCTTTCAGGATTCCTGTGTGGATTAAAAAAAGTGGTGGCCTGAAGCAAGCCTGCCAGGGTGGCTGCTTCATTTACGGTAAGCTCAGACGGTGCTTTGCTAAAAAAGCGGAATGAGGCCATTTCAATGCCAAATGTATTTTCTCCGAATGAGACGGTGTTGAGGTAGAGCTCAATTATTTCATTTTTGGAATAGATTCTTTCAATCGTGCTGGCAATCATCATCTCTCGAACCTTATCTGTGATGATAAAAACTCCCCGGCTACTCTCACGGGGGTAGAGGTTCTTGGCCAGCTGCTGTGTAATTGTACTTCCACCGCCTGCATTTTGCCGCAGCAGAATGGTTCTGACCAGTACACGAGCCAAAGCCCTGTGGTCAATCCCGTTGTGGTCGTAAAAGCGAATGTCTTCAATTGCAAGAAGGGCGTCGATCATCACCGGGCTGATTTCATCCAGGCTGACCGTAGTTCGGTTTTGAAGGTGGTAGGTCCCGATCTGTTCACCATCAGCTGAGAGGATACGTGAGGCTTCCTGTTGTTGAATATTGCGAAGTTCATTGGCACCCGGTACCGGGCCGAACAGCCCAAACCAAATAAGACCCAAAAAAAGGAAGCATAACGCAAAGAGCCCGCCTAAGGAATAGAGGAGTAGATTTCGGATAGTAGTCCAAATTTTTTTACGCTTGATCACAATGGTATAAAGTTGAGTATGGAGTACAGCTTAAGTTTGACTCGAAGTATAACAATATGTTCCAATAAAACGGGGCATGAAATAATAACCGGGTGGTTAGAAATGAATTTAATTTCAGAAGCGAATAAATGAATTATAAATATGTTTTGTTCACACAACTGCGTGATTGTTTACCCTGAGAATCATTTTTTACATTAATGTGATTTTGATTTCTGTATTCATTCATATAATCTATTAGAACGCGTTCCTGAAAATTAAAACTTGGCCAGTATGAGTTCATTAAACGTATCCGAAAAAGTAAGCCTAAACAGTTTAAAGGCTAAAAAGGAGTTGTTGCTTCAGCGATTTGAAAAGATCAGGGACTTTACGGAAATGTTAACCCACCCGCTGGAGACGGAAGATTTTGTAATTCAGGCAGTTGAAGAGACCAGCCCGGTTAAATGGCATCTCGCGCATACAAGCTGGTTTTTTGAAGCTTTTGTACTTAAGAAAGGTATGGAAAATTATGAATCGCTCCATCCTCAGTACGATTATATTTTTAACTCCTATTATGTTCAGACCAGCGATCCCCATTGCCGTGATCAGCGGGGCAATCTCTCCAGGCCAACCGTGAAACAGGTATTTGAGTTTCGGAAATTTATCAACCGGAAGATGTACTCTTTCATTGAATCCCTTTCAGAAAGTGGACTTGAAACGTGGAAGCCGGTAATTGAAATTGGCCTTCATCATGAGCAGCAGCACCAGGAACTTCTTCTTACCGACCTGAAATTTCTCTTTGCGCAAAATCCTCTCTATCCCATCTATCTGGAGAGAAGCCGGCCATTTGGAAGAGAGCAGTCGAAATTGAATTGGATTCAATTTGAAGAGGGAGTTTATCAGGCAGGCCATGAGGGAGGAGAGTTCGGGTACGATAATGAATTTCCTAACCACAAAACCTATATACATCCGTTCAGTATTGCCGACCGATTGATCACAAATGGGGAGTACCTCGCGTTTATGAATGACGGCGGATATTCCAATACCAAGTGGTGGCTGGATGAGGGATTTTCAAAGGTTGAAAGAGAAGAGTGGGCATCGCCCCTATACTGGGTTAAAAGAGATGGCAAATGGCACCACTATACGTTAAACGGTATAGAGAAGCTGGATCTGCATGAACCGGTAACCCACGTGAGTTACTATGAGGCCGATGCCTATGCGAGATGGGCCGGGGCCCGGCTTGCTACCGAGCAGGAGTGGGAGGTTGCTTCAAGAAGTTTTGAATTGGAAGGGCCGTTTGTAGAGAGCGGCAACTACCATCCTTCAGCAGCAGATCCCGATACGGAAGGACTTAAACAGATGTTTGGAGATGTTTGGCAGTGGACCCAGAGTGCCTATTCGCCATATCCCGGTTATAAACCGTTTCCGGGCGCATTGGGCGAGTACAACGGTAAATTTATGGTGAATCAATATGTGCTTCGGGGTGGTTCATGTGC
>SKRK01000299.1 GCA_007118525.1 Balneolaceae bacterium | reverse complement strand
TGACCCACTTCGTGAGCGGATACAAACCGGATCAGTTCTCCCATTACGTCATCATCAAACTGTGTTGCGCGAGCTTCCGGATTGGCCGCCGCTGTCTGTATGAAATACCAGTTTCGAAGCAGCCTCATCACGTTGTGATACCAGCCAATGGCCGATGTCATGATCTGGCCGGAGCGTGGATCGTGCACATGAGGCCCGAAAGCGTTTTGAATGGGGGAAGCAAAATAACGGATGGATGGATACCGTGTGTCTTCGAGGCTGAAATCCGGATCTTCTTCCGGTGTGGGAGCCATTTTGCCATAAATAGCGTTTTTGAACCCGGCCGCTTCAAAAGCAACCTGCCAGTCGTCAACACCCTGTATGAGCCACTCTCTCCACTCTTCAGGAGTTGCCGGGTCGATGTAGAAAATGATCGGGTCTACCGGTTCCACCAGTTCTCCGCGCAGATAGGCCTCTTTGTCTTTCGGAACGAGCTGCCAGCGGGTAACATGCCGTACAGGTTTCGCCCTGTGCTCTTCAGTGCCATAATCGATCTGGCTGGCCGTAAAGTAACCGACTCTCGCATCCGGCTTTCGGGGCTGCATAGGTTCTGCAGGCAGCAGAATCATACTGTGATTGATTTCAAGCGAGATCGTATTGGCGTCCGAATTTGAAGGTGGATTGGCCGCCTCGTAGGTGATCAAATGCCGGGCTTCCACATTTTCAGGGAAGGACCGTATGGATTCAATAAACGTTCTGTTGCCGTCGACTCTCCGAACCTGGAACCGGGTTCTGAAGCCGGACTGAAGTCCAAGTGCCGGTACATCAGTTGTAAACAGGCTGGTAATGTCAATAACGGATCCAGTTGAGTCTGCATTCAATGCCTTGATATCGAAAGAGGCAAGAATGGGTTCGAAATTTGAATTTTTCACGGCCTGGTAAACAGGCAGAGTCTCACTTGCCGTGTTGCTGAAGGAAACACGGCGAAGAAGGATCTTGTTATCGCGTTTTTCCCAGCGCAAAACCTGGTTGTTATTTCTCATTCCACCGTATGCAATTCCATCTGCAGTACGAGCAATCCGTGATACCATCAGCATTTCACGGCCCAGAATGGAATCGGGAATTTCGTAGTAGTAGGTGTTTTTGTCTTTGTAAACATTAAACAATCCTTCATCTTTATCGAAAGAGTCTTTGATTACATCGGAGAATGGTTTTATATCATTATTTGAAGAAGGCCCTCCCACGGCTGCACGGGATGGCCGCTCACTGGCTCTCTCTGATTCCTGTGCCGTTTCTGTTGTGGCACAGCCTACTATCAGGAAACCCGATAACAGGAATAGCGAAAGAATTTGTACTATATGTCTCATATTGTTAAGATTTTATTTAAAATTAAAGCAAGATCAAACTGAGGTTTAACGGGGAATTGTACAAGTTAAAAAGATGTGGAATTGTAAAATCATGCTAAATGCAGCAATTCTGTTTACGCTGGGCTTTAAATATCGTACTTGATAACAATACTTAATTAAAAAAATTTCAAGTTATTCATATGACAACTAAAAAAATTGAATTTAAAGGGGCTCTGGGCGATATGCTTGCCGGTAAGGTTGATACTCCGGATGGTGAACACAGGGCTTGTGCGCTTTTTGCTCACTGTTTTACATGTTCCAAAAATCTCAAAGCCGTAGGGCATATCGCTAAGGCACTGAATAAAAAAGGCGTTGCCGTTTTTCGTTTCGATTTTACAGGTCTTGGCGATAGCGGCGGCAGTTTTGAGGATACCAACTTCAGTTCCAATGTGGATGATCTAATTGCTGCTTCTGAATATATGGAACAGCATATGGGGGCACCGCAAATTATCATAGGGCACTCATTGGGAGGAGCGGCTGTTATTCAGGCCGCCCACCGAATTGAGAGTTTACGAGCTATTGCAACCATAGGCGCACCATCCGAACCCAGTCATGTAGAGCACCATTTTGAATCGAAGAGGGAGGAGATTGAAAAAACCGGTTCAGCAATTGTGAAGCTGGCAGGCCGGCCGTTTCGTATAAAAAAACAGTTCCTGGATGATTTGGAAAAATCCAAAATGGACAATTATATAAAAAATTTGAACAAGGCTCTTCTGGTGATGCATGCGCCGCTTGATGATACGGTTGGCATCGAAAATGCCGCGCACATCTATAAAGTGGCTAAGCATCCCAAAAGTTTTATCTCGTTAGATAAAGCGGATCACCTGCTATTGGATGAAACTTATAGCCGCTACGTGGGGGCAGTTATCTCCGAATGGTCTGAAATCTATCTTTAGAATTTATATCATTAACTTTATGTTGATGTTTATATGACTAACAACTAAAAGAAAAATCAATAAAAAAGACTGATTATGAGATATTTAATCTGGATAATATTATCAATGGTATTGTTTATGGCCTGTGAAGAACAGGAGATGCAGGATGAAGAGGTGACTTATCAAGGTGTAGAGATTGAGAAAGCGGTGGCTGTCATTCATCCAACCGATGGGAATTCAGCATCCGGAGTGGTTACATTCACACAAACCGATGACGGAGTTCGTATTCAGGCTAACGTTTCGGGACTGGATGCAGAAAGTTTGCATGGATTCCATATCCACGAGTATGGAGATTGCAGGGCTTCTGATGCGACTTCTGCCGGCGGGCACTATGATCCGACCGACATGCCGCATGGAGCTCCCGTAGATGAGGAGCGCCACATGGGAGATTTGGGAAATCTGCCCGCAAATGAGGATGGCGTTGCCGAGCTGGACTACATCGATCCAAAGGTAGAGTTAAGCGGAAGGCACTCCGTTCTAGGGCTCGCCGTTATTGTACATGCACAGCGCGATGATCTTGTTTCACAACCTGTTGGCGATGCAGGAGCAAGAATTGGCTGCGGCATCATAGGCAAGGCAAATCCCGATTACTGAGAAATTCAGAGCAGACTGTTTTGGCTTAATCAGTTTTGGTTTTGGTCAATTCAGGGTCAAAAAGTCCCCTTTGAAGGGGGAAGAGAACGGAGTGATCAGGGGGATGGCGTGTAATGCAGCGATATTTGGTTCGAAAAGTCTCTTTTGAGTATCAAATTCACTTCGTTTCATCCCACATTGCTCCTTTCACTCATAGGGGTCCCCCATAGGCCATCCCTACGGGACCTTATCCCGACAGAAAAGCATTGTCGGGATTCGTCAGCATGACATGATTTCAAATAAGAGGAAAGGTGATTGTCTTTCTGAGCCACTAATTTTGCCCAAAAGCCTGCTCTACGAAGTTTTCTTGACCCTCGAAGTTTTTGCCCTCCGTAGTTTTAACGAAGTAGGGTCATACGCAGTGGGTAACGTAGTTGAGCGGGCAAC
>SKRK01000052.1 GCA_007118525.1 Balneolaceae bacterium | reverse complement strand
TGGTACCTGGCCGGTGTATTTGAATGGCCGGTGATGGCCTTTTTGGGAGTTCTGCTCGGCCTGTTTGCAAGAGTTGCTGCAGACCAGGGCATGTTTGAATATCTGGGAGCAGCAGATATTTCAGATACAGATCCCGAAACCGGATTACCCATGCTTCTCAGAACAGTTCTGCCCGTAGGCTTTCTCGGAATAATGATGGCCGCCTATTTTTCTGCAATACTTTCAACGGCCGACAGCTGCCTGATGGCATCCTCCGGAAATGTGGTCACCGATATCATCGGGCGATTTACACCGTTCGATTCAAACAGCCATTTGTTTGTGCGAATTTCGCAGGTTGTTACTCTAGTAATCGGGGTTCTTGCCCTGATGCTTGCAGCGGCTATGACCACTGTACTTGATCTTATGCTCGACTCCTACGCCTTTATGGTGTCGGGCCTTTTTGTGCCCGTAATCGGCGCCCTGTTCTGGCAGAAGAGCACACCCGCCGGAGCTATGACCGCCATGATTGTTGGCGGATTCACCACAATCGCTTTGCGATATTCAGGAGTTGAATTACCTTATGATCTGGATCCCAATGTTTTTGGAATTTCAGCTTCAGCGGTATCGTTTATTGTAGTGAGTCTGTTAACGCAGAAGAGACCTAAATGAACAGGGATCATATAACATCAAAAAAAACAATAACCCGACGCTTTCTGTCGATTAATAACCTTGAACCAACTACCCCGAACCGGGAATATGGAACTATGAATATTACCTACACACAAATTAAAAACGATAAAGGGACAGATGTTCTCTTTACAAGAGATCAGATTGCTGATTTTCTTTATGAGCATCTTGACGAGTACGGCGATCAAAAGTCAGCTATCCTGAAATGTATCGGTTACGCCTATGGAGACAATCCGGGCCAGGGTGGGTTTGTACAACTGGCTCATGAGGGCGATGAAATTCTCGGAGTTGTGATTATCAACGATACCAATATGGGAGAGTATATACCCGAGCATATATTGGTGTATATTGCAGTACACGAGAAAACCAGAGGAAAAGGTGTCGGGAAACAATTAATGGAGCATGTGATTAAAGCAACCAAAGGAGACATCGCTTTGCATGTTGAACCTGATAATCCGGCAAAATTTCTCTATGAAAAATTCGGATTTACCAATAAATACTTAGAAATGAGATTAAAAAAATAAGCAGGCATCCGGGATGCAAGATACAGATATAAAAACCCTGTACCCTGCATCCTGTACCCTGCACCCTGAATATGGCTTACGTAAAACTTTATCGCAGCGAACTTCGACACAACTTTGAATTTCTTGACAAACTTTTTAAAGAGAATAATGTTAAGTGGGGAATCACCACGAAGTTACTTTGTGGCAGCAAAGGATTTCTGGAGGAGGTAATCAATCTCGGCATTGGCGAAGTGCACGATTCACGAATCAGTAACCTGCAGGCGATCAAGGAGATTGATCCTGATACAATCACGATCTACATCAAACCGCCGCCAAAAGATGCCATTCCTGATGTGATTCGCTACGCGGATATCAGCCTGAATACGGAACTCTCCACGCTTCATGAGCTTTCCGATGAAGCTATGCGACAGGATCGTGTACACAAGGTTATCATTATGATCGAAATGGGAGATCTCCGAGAAGGAGTGATGCGCGAAGACCTGCTCAATTTCTATGAAAAGGTATTTCAGCTGCCCGGTATCGAAGTAGTGGGCCTGGGTACCAACCTGAACTGCCTGCACGGTGTAATGCCCGACGGTGATAAACTGATTCAGCTGGCGCTCTACAAACAGATTATTGAGCTTCGGTTCAAAAAGGAAATTCCGCTGGTTTCGGGTGGAACTACGGTCACCATTCCGCTTCTGTTAAGAAACCAATTGCCCTTGGGGGTTAATCACTTCAGGGTGGGTGAGGCGCTCTTTTTTGGAAAAAACCTGTTCACCAATGGTCTAATTGAGGGAATGAGTGATCAGGTGATGGAACTCTACACACAGATTATTGAGATTTCGGAGAAACCGCTTGTGCCCATGGGTGAACTGGGTGTAAATCCGCAGGGCAAAACCACGCAAATTGCAGAAGGTGACTACGGAAGGACCTCCTACCGGGCTATCATTGATATCGGCGTACTCGACATCCAGCCCGACTACCTGATCCCGGTTAATGAAAAAATTAAAATCCTCGACGCCAGCTCCGATATGCTCATCCTTGATGTAGGGACGAATCCTGAGGATTACAAGGTAGGAGATATGATCCGTTTCAAACTGAAGTATATGGGGGCACTTGGGTTGATGAGTTCAGATTATATTGAGAAGCGTGTGGCGGAGTGAATCACGCCAGCGTACAACTATATCTAATTGCTGTTGCATTCAATAAGTGACCGCTTCGGAATTAATTTTGAGGAAAGATTAATGACTATGTCTGATAAATATTTTAGGAGTTCCCCCTCTTTTCGAATCCGCCACTGGCGGTTCGAAGAGAGGGCTCCTCTTTTATCCCGCGTAAGCGAGACAGGGGGTGAGTCCCATCCCGTCATGGATTTACCGGATGAGTATGAGATACTTGAATTTTCTGACGGGTATGATCCGCAGAAAATGACAGAGTTTGTTGAAAGTGGTGGATGGGGCGTGGGCGGTTACAATGAGAAGCGTGGCAATATGTACCTGGCGCCTCATTTTGAGAGCCGGCGAAACATACATATGGGTATAGATATATGGGCACCGGCCGGCGAGCCGGTATATGCGGTATTGGATGGCAAAGTTGCATATACGGCCAAAAACTCACGAATGGGTGATTATGGGGGCACAATCGTTCTCAGGCACACAGTTGATGGGGAAGAAATTTTTGCACTTTACGGCCATCTCTCGCTGAAAAGCCTGGAACGAACGAAGGCAGGAGACGTGGTTCAGGCGGGCGATATTATTGGTTGGCTGGGTGATGAATCCGAAAACGGCAACTGGCCGCCGCATCTTCACTACCAGCTGAGCCGCAGAGATCCCGGCGAAGCCGATATGCCCGGTGTAGTTTCTGAGCAGGAGAGAGATAAAGCTTTAGAACTCTACCCCGACCCGCGAATAATTCTCGGAAATATTTATTGATTAATAGCTAAGTGTTTAGCTATTAAGTTTTTAAGGAGTGTCCCCCTTTGAAGGGGCAATGGGGGATGAAAGTAGTGAAACTGAACCTGTAAATTGTCAGTGATATGTATATCTATAGCTTCTGAGGCTGTCCAAAAAGGTTATTTGCCTTGTACACCGCTTAAATAATTTAGGATCTGAGTTTCGACTCACCCTATTTCCCTCTCTATTTAATAGAGAGGGATTTAATGTCTAAATTATTT
>SKRK01000157.1 GCA_007118525.1 Balneolaceae bacterium | reverse complement strand
TGAGGTAAGAAAGCAGGTTTTTTATTTCAAAGACCTCACGTAATGAAACATTTTTATAGTCACGCAAGTATATACCAACAGAGAACAAACCATAATGATATGAACAGAACGTATTCTACATACCGGACAGGAAATTGGGTTTTTAGTCTTCCATTTATTCTGATTCTTCTCTACATCTTCATGTAAATAGATCAGATTCGGTCGAGCACCCAGTTTGGAGTCAGCTTGATAAGCCATGCCACAAGACGCCACCTCCTTGTTACATAGGAGTATGATTTTTGCTTTTCTATATCTTGAAGCATCTGTTTCACTGCTTTTTCAGTATCAGCTACCCAGAACATTCCTTTTTTGCCCTCAGTCATTTCACTTTCCACAAATCCGGGCTTAACATCTGTGATTACAATGTCCTCTTTCATTTTGTTGCAGCGCTGCCTGTAAGCCTGCATATAAGTGGATATGAATGCTTTGGATGAACTGTAGGGCGCCGCTCTTGATGATCCAAATAGGGATGCAATGCTGGAGACACCGACAATTTGTCCATGCCCCTGTTTTTTAAAAAATTGAAAAGCTTCTCCAAAAAGCTGTACAAAACCACTTACATTAACATCAATTATCATCTGTTCCATGCCTATAATTGATGCAGCCTGGTAATTGGAAATCCCTGCATTTAATACGATGATATCCATACCTCCCATCTCGTGGATGAGATGGATGAGATTCTTCTTGGCCTGCTCATGAAGGGTTACGTCCATTTCAATGAAATGAAAGTTTTCGCCAAGTTCTTCTTTCAGTGCTTTAAGCCGCTCCACCCGCCTTCCGGTTCCCCCAACCTGATATCCTTTTTGGACGGAAATACGGGCAAGGTGCTCACCAATTCCTGAGGTGGCACCGATAATGATCATTCGTTTATTCACGGAAAGAGTAGTTTCAGACTTGTACTTCAATCGGCTGCAGTGAAGGGTAACTGCTTTTCATCCATTCAAAACCGCCAAAGAGCACGCCGCAATAAACGAGGTTTCCTGCGAGGGTATTATGGAAAAAGGGTATGGCTGCAGTGTAGCAGGCAATCAACCCCTCAGCCGAGAGTGGGTACATTGGGCTGCTGACCCAAACGCCAAAATTACTTACAATAAAAAAGATAAGAGATGCACCTAATGCGCCACCTATTACACGGCCTATTGAAATTTTCTTTAGAAGGTAGTAACCCAATACCACGATCATTGCAATACTGCCATAGATGTAGATAAATCCACCTGTAAACCAGGCAAACCCTTCATAATAGGCCGAATACATCACATTATTGAGAATTAAATCACTGACCCATAATGCAGCTATCGGGATAATAAGGGCCCACTTTTTGTTCTTGAAATAAGCTGCTCCAAAAAGTGCAATAGCCCCAAGCGGTGTGAAATTGTATGCGTGCGGCAAAATTCTTGACAGTGCTGCAAAAATGATGAATCCCGCAATAATATAAAATGTCTTTTTATTCATGTAACTGATAGCCTTTAAGTTTTCAGATCCTAAATATAACAGTTGAAAAGCAAAAGTGTGAGGTAGAGTTTCGATTTTTTAAAATGAGCATAGGTACTGCGGGAAAACGAAAAAAATATCCCTGAAGGTAGCGAATAGAAACAAAAAAAGCCCCGACAGAAAGCAGGGGCTTTTAATTTAGTTTAATTGCACTGTGTTAATTACTTCGTTGCCATCAATTCCAGGTTAAGCTGAATATTAACCTTATTTCCGACAACAGCGGTTGCACGCCAGTCTCCTGTTCCTACGCCAAAATCGTTTCTCATAAGTTCTGCGCTGGCTACAATTCCTGCTACTTTACTGTTCTCACGCATGGGGTGATCCATCACGCCAAGCAGTTCAAACGGAAGGTTAAACTCTTTGGTGACATCACGAATAGTTATTTGTCCGTGAGCAATAAAGTTATTCTCGCCGTCCTGAGTAATTCTTTCGCTTACAAATGTAATACTTGGATAATTTGCAGCATTAAAAAAGTCGTCTGTTTTGAGGTGTCCGTCTCTGCGCTCATTCCGGGTATTTACACTTGCTACCTGAATTTCAACATTGATACTGCTGTTCTCGAGATCGGCAGGGTCAAACTTAACGTCAGCCGAGTACTCATCGAATGAACCGTCGACAGGAGTAAAAAAGTGATTGATGGTAAAATTAATGGCACTATGAGACTTATCTACCTGCCAGCTTGTGGCTTCATCGTCGTTGGCGTTTTTTGTAGTAAAAGCAGCTGCAAATACTACAAACAGTGCTAATATTATGGTGCTCGTAAATTTTCTATACATAAGTAAATTTGTTAGTTGGTTGATATGTTTAATGTTGAACTATCAGAGTCCCGAAGTAGTTCCCGGTTTTTGGGTTTTTAATTCTCTGGGATGAGATTAAAGAATTAGAGTTGCCGATGGGTCTCTTTTTAATTGAATAAGTATTGCAAAAGTATCACCGGATGGCTTCAGGTAAGATCAGAAATCGCCATGGTTTGTCGGCATCTGAGCCTGCATAGTCCACGCCAATTCGTTTTGTAATCCGGATCTCTTTTTTGGGAATCTCAATTCCATGATCTTCGATCCATACAGGTGGGGATATAAGGCCGGTTTTATTCAGTGAAGTGGTGATTGCCATAGCCTGTGTGAATTTTCCGGGTCCGTTGGTCAGGTTTTTTTCACTTTCCATATTTCGCCTCTCTTTCATGGCCTCCAGTCCGTGAAGCGGAACTATTGCGCGGATTAACACGGCGTCAGCAAGTCCTTTTCGATTGGTAACTACATTGAAGAGATGGTGAATTCCATAGCAGAGATAAATATATGCATGGCCCGGTTCGCCAAACATCACTTCTGTACGCGGAGTGCGTTTGCCATTATTTGCGTGGCAGGCTTTGTCGTCCCGCCCGGAGTAGGCTTCTGTTTCTGTGATGATGCCGGAAGTAAAGGTTGATTCGATCCGTGAGCAGAGAACTTTCCCGAGCAGCTGCCTGCTAACTTCAACCACATCCGGGTTTTCATAAAATGATTTCGGAACGGTATTGGATGGAACTCGCATCAGGAAATAGCGGTGTATGGATTTTTTTCAATTGCCGGTGCGGGTTCGAGGTAGACGTCCTGGTATGCTCTTGCCAAAATAGAGGTTACCACAAAAAGAACAGCAGAGTAAAATACCCACAAGCCGATCAGTATTATAATTGTATACCCTTGGTAAAAATAACGATAGGCGGTAAGCGCATAGACCAGGTAGATGCTGACGCCATATTTGGCCAATTCAAAAAGCAGTGTGTAAGAGAGAGAGCCTATCAGTGCCACTTTCGGATGGATGCGCCTCTCGCTGATATACCTGAAGAT
>SKRK01000153.1 GCA_007118525.1 Balneolaceae bacterium | reverse complement strand
GAGTTTGACCTGAGCGAACCTCTCGATGAGCTGCCTCCGGCACCATGGGGACATGAGTAAAACGGATTGCTCATTCTGAGTTTAAGGTTTTGATTATTCAGTTCGTCAAACTAAAAATCAGGGTTCATGGAATATAAAGTACTTGTAATTGACGATGACAAAATGATGCATTTTGTCGCTAAAAACCTGATAGGCAGTGAGTACGAACTTCATCATGTATATAACGTTCAAGAGGCCGTAGATGCAATTGCTGATGATGGCATAAACCTGATCCTGTCGGATATTCACATGCCCGGAGTAGATGGCCTTGACTTCTTGGAGTCATTAATGTTGGATTCGGAGCGTAAAAATATTCCGGTCTTAATCATGACAAGCCTGCCAACGGTTGAAAAAGAGAAAGAGGCATTGAACCTTGGGGCGGCAGATTTTATAGATAAAAAGCTCTTTAAAGATGACCCGCGGGGAATCATAGAGCTGATCAATGCAAAGCTGGTTACTACTCTCGAGTTGAAGGCTCTGCCTGAAAGACTCCAGCTGAATAAAAAGGAGTTTGTTAAAAAGTTGATGGAAGAAGTGCATACCGGGGATTTTTTTACGGTTGCCAGGCGTCTCTGTTCCATGGCAAATAATATATTTTCGATCGATTACACCTTTTTTTGGACGGTTCATGACAGGGATCCAAGAATGGTGTTGGGGGTTGGCAGCAAGCCAATGCATCTTTTTGGTCCTGATGACTTGGAAAAGGAGAAGACTTTTCATGAATTTCTTGATGAGAAAAAACCCTATTTATCAAATCATGCGTTTGGGGATGAAAAAGGGATATTTAAAGAAGCGTCCAAAAAAGAGAATTTACCTGCAGAAATTGGCATCCCATTGTATGCAGTAACCGATAAAGAGTATTTAAAGAATGGCAGAAAAATACCCCCGGATGCAGATCTCTTTGGATACGTTGTGATGAAAAGAAACAAACTGGTGACAACCAAAGAGTTTACCCTGATCAGCAATCTGTTCATTCAAAGCGGCACGATTTTGTGGAGGATGTATCAAAGGATTTGATAAGCGATTTCAGGAGGCTGTTTTAGTGCTTGGTGTTGGTTTAGAAAGAGAGAGTAGTGGCCATAAAGCCTGAAAATGCTCTCAACGGTCAAGTGGACCGTTGTACAGTACCCGCTTTTCCTGCAGCTATGAACCCGGAGTATTTGAAAATACTTGGAGCTTTGTAACAACATAAATTAGTAACACAAATAATTGTTAGTAACATATAGTGTGTTATTCATAAATTATTTTGTTATCTTTATGTATGGAAAAGCTGACCAAGTACATAAGGCATATAACCGGTTTGGCGCCGGTCTTTCATCCTGTTCAAAAGGAGGCCCTGAAAAACCTGCCTCTTTTCATGCGAAAAGGGTTTTGTTTTTACGAGGGAGAGCTGGCCGGTAGAGTTATCCTCTTTATTTATCCGAAAGACAAAGAGATACCACCACCCAAACAGCTTCAGGTGCAAGTTGAAAAGATTGAAGAGCTGTACGGAAAGAATGCAGTTTTGGTTTTAGAGCATGTGGAACCCTATATGCGGAACCAGCTCATCCAAAAAAGAATGGCTTTTGCAGTTCCGGATGAACAGCTCTATATCCCCTGGATGTTTATCGCCCTGGATGAGCGGAAACGAATGAAACTGACTCAAGTGGAGACGTTCTATCCGGCCACACAAGCACTGCTCATTTATCATTTATGGAAACAGCCGCTGAACGGCCTGAACCTGAAAGAGATTGCAGTACATCTTGACTATACGGCGATGACAGTGACACGCGCTGTAAGAGAGCTGGAGGCGGCTAATGTGTGTACAACTCACGGAGGTCGTCAAAAAATAGTAGAGTTTGAGGGTGAAAACCGTGAGGTATGGCAACGGGCAAAGCCATACATGAAGAACCCGGTGCAGAAAGAGTTAAAAGCCATGAGCACCGGCTACGCCGTAAAATGGACAGTGGCTGGAATCAATGCACTGGCCGCCTATACGAATCTGGACAGCGGCTATGACAATACGTTCGCAGTAAAAAAAGAAGAGTATAAAAAACAGGAGCAAACCACAATAGCGGCTGAACCGGGCGAGGCTACGGTTCAGCTGTGGAACTACGATCCCGCTGTGCTTGCTAAAGATAGAATTGCCGACCCTTTTTCCGTTTATCTCTGCCTGAAAGATCATGAAGATGAAAGGGTGCAAATTGCCATTGAAGAGATGATGGAGGGTGTGTTATGAAAGGATTAGGCAAGTTTGCTGACTACTTTAAAGATCACACTGATAAGTACATTGTAATTGGAGGGGCTGCTCGTGATGACCTTTTCGAAGAGCAGGGAATTGCATTCAGGGCTACTAAGGATATCGACCTGATTTTGGTGGTTGAAGCCCTGAACGACTCTTTTATTGAACAGTTCTGGGAATTCATCTATCTGGGAAAGTATGAACGAAATGAAATTACCGAAAAACGCCAATACTACAGGTTCATCAACCCGGAGACGGAAGGCTTTCCCGTGCAGGTGGAATTGTTCAGCAGAACGCCGGATGTGATTCAGGAAAAAGAGGGGATGAGGTTTACATCTATTCCAACAAACGAAGATATTTCAAGCCTGTCGGCCATATTGATGAACGATGAGTATTACAAATTTACCATTGAGCAATCTGAAATGAACGGGATTCTGCACCGGGCAAATGATGTGGCTCTGATCTGCTTGAAAGCAAAAGCGTTTCTGGATTTGTCGAAGCGAAAGGCAGATGGGGAACGTATTGACTCGAAGCATATCAGAAAACACAGAAACGATGTATTCAGGCTGTCAGCTGTCCTGCCTGGTAATCGCAGCGTATTGCTTCCAAAAAACATCCGTGCCGATATAATTTCATTCATTGCCCACATGGAAAAAAACCAGCCCGATATAGCGCCAATGTTAAAGGTGATGGGAATTGGCTCAATCAAAGCGGAAGATTTGATCGGACAATTGAAGCTTACATTTAATCTTCAGGAGAGTGCGGAATGAGTTTCGATCTAATCATACCGGAAGAGATGGAAAGAGATACTTGAGGCTACACTGGCCTGAAGTGAAATTGTTAAGCGATTTCAGGAGGCTGTTTTAGTGCTTGGTGTTGGTTAAGAATGTTGAGTAATGGCTTAAAGGCTCTCAACGGTCAGCCTGACCGTTGTACGTGTCATTAGAACCTGAGTAACAGGCCGGAACGGTCAAGTGGACCGTTGTACAGTACCCGCTTTTCCTGCAGCTATGAACCCGGAATATTAAACAGGTTGCTTAACCGGCTTCGGTATTGTGATTTTTCTGTTGTAATCCAGCTCTATAATGTTTCCGGCTTTATTGAG
>SKRK01000234.1 GCA_007118525.1 Balneolaceae bacterium | reverse complement strand
GATTCAAGAAAGAGAAGCTGTGCCACTATGGTGCTGGCAACTGCGTCGTTAACCGGTGTTCCTAAAATAACAATACGGTCTTTAAGCAGCCTGGAGTAGATATCATAAGCCCGCTCTCCACGATTGGTAGTCTCAACTACCATAGGGATCAGGTTATTTTGTATCTGTTGTATTTCGTTCATATCCGGTATTTCAAAAATGGGTTGTCTGGTCATCATGGGATGTTACTTAATAGCTTATTTAACTTCTTCTTCTTTTTCTTCCTGTTTCTCTCTCTTTTTACGAAATTCTTCCTTAGAGAGTTCATTAATTGTAACAACCTCATTCAATTTTTCAAAAACTTTATTTTCACGAATGCTTTTTCGGAGGTTGTCGAGCTGTGAAGGGTTTTGTGCGTAATAGCTTTTCAGCTGCTCAACGGTTGCGCCATACCTTGCCGCTTCCACTCCAATAAACTCCTCGATATCTTCAGGCTTAATTTCGATATCATCGAATTTCTCCTGCAGTTTTTCACTGATAAAAACCCACTTGCCTTCTCTGGCTGCCTGGTCTCTCATCTTCTCTTTGTAGTCATCAAAGCTGAAATCGGGAGGAAGCTGACCACCTGACTGCTGTTTGGCGTACTCAACATACGACTCCAGAATCTGCTCTTTCATCACTTCAGGCACTTCAATGTCGTGCGCCTCTGTGAGAGCATCAATGGCATTCTGGCGGAACATGTCGTTGCCAGACTGATCGTAATACTCCTGCATTTTGCTTTTGATAAAGCTTTTAAACTCATCCACATTACTGGCCTGGCCGCCCGACTGCTCTTTGGCGAATTCATCGGTAAGCTCAGCTTTCACCATTTGCTGCACTTTCTTCACGTGAATTTCGAAGCGGTCGGCTTCTTCACCTTCGCCAAGCTCCATTTTCACGACGTCGCCGGCTTTTTTACCCACCAGGTTCTCCCGGAAATCTTTGGCTCCTTCCTGTCGCATATCGAGCTTTTGATTTTCATCCGTCTCGCCTTCAACAGGGTTTCCTTCGGCATCGAGCGTAATCGCATCAACAATTACCATGCTCTCTTCAGTGATTTCACCGTCAACCTCTTTCCAGCTCCCTTCTCGCTCGAGTGAGCGTTCAATCTCCTCTTCTACCTCTTCGTCGGTCACGTCGTGTACCATCTTCTCGATAGAGATCTTTTCCAGATCGGCAAGTTCAAACTGAGGCTTGGCACCCACTTTGAATGTCACTTCAAGTTCATCGTTTTCCCATTTCATATCCACCATCTGGGTTTCACCCACCGGCTCGTACTCGGGCACGATTTTGTTCTCATAAATCTCCTGAACGTAGGTATTGATCTCTTCGAGCTCAATGTCGTTCCCAAATCGCTTTTTCACCAGGCCAATCGGCACATTACCGGGCCGAAAACCGGGCATCTGGATCTGCTTTTGGTATTTTTTAAAGGCTTTGTCAAACTTTTCGGAGAGATCCTCTCTGTTAGCCTTTAAGGTTATCTCTTTATCTACGGTAGTAAGTTCCTGAACAGAAATGTCCACTTGTTCTATATTTTATTAATTAATGATATATGTAAAGACTGGAAGTACGAGAGGGGGGACTCGAACCCCCACACCGGTTAAAGTACTAGATCCTAAATCTAGCGCGTCTACCAATTCCGCCACTCTCGCTCAACATCTGATTCTAAACAATGATTTGAATCAGAGCCTAATAAAATACGATATTTCCCCTCCTGTTTCAACTCAACAGATTTCATTTTATCGAAATGAACTTTGTGAGTGATTGATCCCTTTTTTGTAGTTTTAAGTCTCAATAACAATCTAATATCTGAGCCTTCATGTTTAGAAACCTTCGCTTAATTTACGTTACTACGAAAAACCGTGAGGAAGCCCGTGCAATTGGCTCTGAATTGGTTAAAGAGAAATTGGCAGCCTGTGTTAATATCATCGACGGAATGGAGTCGATCTATCCCTGGAAAGGTGAGATTCAAAACGATAAAGAGTGCATATTAATTGCAAAAACCACCTATAGTAATGTTGGGAGAATTACCCGGCGTGTTAAGGAGCTTCACTCTTACGAGGTACCCTGTGTGATCAGCCTTAACCTTGCTGAACAGGAGGGGAATAAGGAGTATCTCGACTGGCTTGTCAATTCTGTAGGCCATCCGATACACGATTCCGGCAATAACCCGAATGAGGAGTAATGGCTGTTACTGTCGAGTTTGAAAAATATACTGTCACTGCCCACATTGATCGCCCCGGCGCCATGAACGCTATCAATTTTGAGGTGATGGATAAGCTGGAAGCTCTTTTGGATAAACTGGAGAGCAACACAGAGCTTCGGCTGTTCATTTTAACCGGAAGCGGGAAAAGTTTTATCTCTGGCGGTGATCTCAAAGAGTTTCATCAGATAAAAGATGCAGAGGGGGCCAGGGTGATGTCGAACCGGATGCTCACTATCTTACAGCGCATTGAAAAACTACCCTGCTGGACGCTTGCCGCCGTTAATGGACACGCATACGGCGGCGGATGGGAAATTATGCTCTCTCTCGACTTCAGGGTTGCCACATCATCCGCCAAATTCGGCTTCACGCAGGGGAAATTCTACCTGCCGCCGGGCTGGGGAGGGTTGACGCGCCTCAGCCAAACCGTTGGAAAAGAGCTGGCCAATTACTGGCTGGCTTCACAGACGGTAATTGATTCAGATAAAGCACTTCAAAGCGGATTGATTCAGGATCGGTTTGATGATGACGAATATGGGGCTCAGCTTTCATTGCTGAAAAAGAAATTAATCTTGAACGACCGCCACTTTATTGAGCATTTAAAGAGAGCCGCTCCCGGAAATATCATGGACGAGCTGGAGCCCTTTAGCCGGTTTTGGGAGAGTGAAGAACATTTGAAAAGAGTGAACAAATTTTTAAACAGAAAATCTGAATAATTCAGTTTTTTAGTAAACGATTTCACCATCCATGCTGTTGTTTAACTGTAAATAGTTTCACATTAAACAATAAATAGAGTAACAATGAGTGTTAAAGAGAAAATTACCGACGTTTACAATCACGTGCAAAATGGAACCGCACTGGATGCATTCGAAAAATATTATGCTGAGGATGTTACAATGATCCTTGAAGATGGCACCGCTGTGGAGGGCAAAGACGCTAACCGCAAAAGAGAACATGAGTTTTTTGACAGTGTTGAAGCATTTCACGGAATGGATGTTGTTTCCATCACAGCCAACGAAGAGGACAACTCCACTGCTGTAGAAAGCTGGATGGACGTCACCTTTAAAGGCGGAAACCGAATGAAGCTTGAGCAGGTTGCCACCCAGGATTGGGAAGATGGTAAAATTGTGAGAGAGCGATTTTACGG
>SKRK01000138.1 GCA_007118525.1 Balneolaceae bacterium | reverse complement strand
GCCTTAATCGTAAATTTATTGAAATTCATAATCGCTCCATTAGATTTTTATTTATGAAGAAGCGAAAACCGTACCTCTGTAATTCAACCTGTCGGAATTACAGACAACCCTCAGTAACCGGATGATTTCGCAGTAGTTTTTTCAAGAGTTGGCAGTAATATGCCAGTTTGATGGATAAATAGTGAAGCATGCCGTCAGTTTTAATTCCAAGTGGCTATCTCCTGTTTAAATAATATTACTAAACTCTCTTCAAACTTTATGAAATCAGATCTGTTTTTTAATTAGCGTGGACATGAAATAAGTCACAGGCTCTAATAGTACCCCTTATCCCATCGGGATCACTGCGCGGGAAGCAGGAAGAGTCACGCTCGCGGCGTAATGAGGGGGATGACTCTCTGAGTTTTAAATTGACACAAATATTCATTTTTTAACTTCGAATTCGCTTCTTTCTCATCCCCATTGCCCTCCTTGAGCTGACAGAGGAACACTCCTAAATTGGCTCCTATATCGAACTCACTCTAAACAAAAAAAATCCGGCTAATTCATTCTGTGTGATGCAATGAATTCAACCGGATTTAAGATATGGGCTACAGTTCTTTAGAACTGCTGGCAGGTAAGCACAATACCGGGATCAGAAATTTAATCCTGACCGGTCTTGCATATAGATATATCAGATTAGTTAGAGGTAAATTGCGCTGTTTGAATCTCGTCTTGCAGATAGTAGAATATTCTGTTTTGATCTTTTATATCGATCAAATCTGCCAGGTAAGATGGTGACTCAAATTTGTCCTGATCTCTATAATAGGTTAGAGTCAGAAACGCTTTAAACCTTAACGTGTGTGTTCTGCCTTCCAATGCAATTTGATTCAAAGTAGTTACCAGTCTCTCCGAAGAGAATTCAGGATATACTACCTTATAGTTCACTGCATTAAAAAGAGCCGATTCAACAACTCCGTTTACATCCGATGACAAACCATATAGAAGGCTTCTTTCCAACGTCTCAAAACTATGTATTGAGTTTGTTGTTGAATCGGGTGTAGCGGTTACCGTTTTGCTTGCCTGCAGTGGGGCTATATACCCCAGCATTGCGAGCAGGATTGTAGTGATAATGTACTTTGTCGATTTCATGTCTTTTTTTGAGTTTATCATTTAATTGAAATGATCCGTTTGATCAAGTCGATGAAAAGATAATCACTGTTCTTGCCTGAAATCAATACTTTTAAATATCTGAAAATATATTTTGGCATACATTTTACCGACATTATTACATGAAAGCCCTTACAGCCTAAGCCCTGTTAACAATCCCTTCATATATCCAGAAAATTTTTCGGATTTATTTCCACAAAATTCTACAGAAAAGCCCTTACAATTTTCATTTTTTCAGGAAGCGCTTCCTTTTTAAAGTCCTCTGACTCTGACAAAAAAACACACCTATTCTTATAACAGAGCCAATAAAAGCGCTTCATATTCTCTTTCCAAGACATTCCAGCAGGTTTTTTTCAGGATTTTTTACACTTTTTGAGAGTAAAATTAAAAAAATTCAATTTTGTCTTGCTTGCATCTTTCAATAGCTTACTTTGTAACGGCGAATAAATATTGGAGACTCAATGAAAACTGTGAAATTTGACGGCGTTCTGATCGAACTCGTAACCGGTGATATTATTGAACAGGGTGATTGCGATGCAATTGTAAATGCCGCTAATGCTGAGCTGCGCATTGGGGGCGGCGTTGCGGGTGCAATTCATAGAGTTGGTGATCCTGAATTAACTGAACTGACTCGCCCCCTGGCTCCTATCAAACCCGGCGAAGCGGTGATTACGGCTGCCCCTAACCTGGATAATAAATATATCATCCACTGTCTTGGCCCGGTATATGGCAGAGATAAGCCTGAAAAGGAGCTATTAAAGAACTGCTATGCCAATGCCCTCAGAATAGCTGAAGAGGAGGGCATTGAGTCTATTGCTTTCCCGTCAATATCTACCGGAGCATTCGGTTATCCGATGAAAGAGGCTGCAAACATCGCTTTTCAAACCGTTAAAGAGATGGCTCCCAGTCTGAATGTGGTTTCATTTGTACGGTTTGTTTTATGGAGTCCGGCTGATTTCAACCTTCACTGGGATGTGTTGAAGGAGTTTTAATTATCGTAAATCTCATTCAGCACACCGGCCATTCTCACGCCGGCCTGGAGCAGTCGCTTGAAGACAAGCTCCTTATTTTGATATCGGTAGTCAAATCCGATTCGCAGGTCATCGGGCAGATCGTATATCCTGTCTCTATAGCTCACCGACTCGTAAGCCCAGTCGCGAACCGTAGCCTTCTGCCACTCTGTAACCTGTTCAGGAGTAGCAGTATTCAGCTCCCGTGCAAGTTCAGTAAAGCTCATCTGAATGGAGTTGATGATGTCACTGTCCCATACCCGGTGGAGGTTTGAGTTGTTCCCCATCCATTGTACCCTCACATCGTTTCCGCCACGGTCTTCACCCGTTCCAACATGCAGCGGCTGGTGAATATCCCCAATCATATGCATCACCATTTTAAGTTTTTCCCTCTCTTCCTTTTCTGACAGTTCGCCCTTTTTCAGTTCATCAATCAGGGTTTCCAGTGCCCAGATGATATCACCGGCCTCCTCCTGTTCTGCCTCCTCGTAGGTCATGCCATCCGGGATGGTGGCCCAGTGCCAGGTATTGGTGTGGTCATAACGGCTGTCTGATCGAATGTCATCCATCCACACGGTAGCCAAAGCCATAGACTTGTCTCCCAAAATTTCATTTACTCTCTCCCTGGCCGTGTCAGTGAGGTGATATTCTGCGATTTCTCCGGTAACGTAGTGCCCTATCTGGCCCCACTTTTCAGATTGGTGGCCGGTGTGTGATATAAGAGTGAATCCAAGAAGGAGTAAGAGCAGTTTCATAGTGATTATTTTGAATTAATATGATCTGCCTGAAAGATACACTCTTCCGAATTATAAGACAGTAAAATATAGTTTAAGGGATCCACTGAATCCCTTAATAGGCAATACCGGTTTCAACGGCTTAAAATTACTTCCTCAGATCAGCAAGCTTTTTAAATAGCTCCTTCTCTTTCATTGTCAGTTTTTCGGGTAGTGCTATCTTCACTCTGATAAAGTAATTTCCTTTTTTATCGGGATTATTAAACTCGGGTATTCCACGCCCTGTAAGCCTGAACAGTTCCCCGTTGTTTGTCTCGGGCGGGATATTAATTTTCACTTTACCCGACAGGGTATGAACGATTAATTCACCGCCCAGAAGCGCCTTATAGAGATCAACCGGTACGTTTTGATAGACATCATTTCCCCTTCGCTCATACCCTTCAGGAGTATCAACCCTTACTTTAAGATACAAGTCGCCCG
>SKRK01000143.1 GCA_007118525.1 Balneolaceae bacterium | reverse complement strand
TCGGAGTTTTTTGGGATTGGTTAACCGCAGAGGCGCAGAGGACACAGTGTTTATCTGAGTACAGGCAATTTAGATGCTGCTAATCAAGTACAAATGTAAACAACCCCTTATCTGTACCAAAAAAGATCACCTCTTTTCCATCAATTGTCATTACAGCCATATCGTTGGTGGTAACCAAATCAGGGCCTTCTTTGAAGATCTGTTTCTCCCACAAGCAAGGATTGGTCTCCGGTTCGGACAGCACCCCGAATTCCATAATCGTGTTGTACTTATTACTTGAACTCAGGTTATTATATTTTGCTCAAGAAAAAACAACCCTACTTCCGTTCCAATAATCAGTTCATCTGCATCCGGTTCAAAAACATTAATTTTTATCCCTTCCAACCCTTCGGGGTTCCAACTGCCTTTCAGAGTAATTATTTCACTGGAATCTGTGGTGTCGCATCCTGCCAGCATAAAAACCGGCAACATGCAGGGGATGACAAAACGATTAAGAAAAATATTCAAGAGGTAATTTTTAGGTGATTCATAAGACCGTTCCATCTGCTTTCTTAGTCATCAAACCGAAACGTAAAAACACCTTTATTCGTACCAAAATAAAGTACTTCCTCTTCGCTTTCCACAACCGAAACCATGTCGTATACAAAAAGTTCTGTCGGGCCTTCGTGAAACTCCTGAAGTTCCCAGGTATCTCCAAAATTATTGCTGGCCAGGAAAAACAGTATGCCTGTTGCACTCCTTCCGCTTGTAAAGATCACCCCAGGATTTCGGGAACTTTTCATAAATGTGTAGGCATCGATGCCGGTATAAACCGTCTCCCATTCGGTTCCTGAATTGGTGGTTTTCAGAATACCTCCTCCCACCCCGGCCAGCACATGACTGGATCGCTGATGGCGAATCGCCACATCAAATACGGTGTTCCCGCTGTTCGGTAAAATGTCCACAAACTCCCAGTCATCACCGCCGTTTGTTGACTTAATTAAGTATGGGTTGAAAAGGGAGCCGGCACCTCCAGCCCAGATGTTCTCACTGTTATTTTTGTCAATTTTTATAAACCGGGCAGCCCCAATAGACGGATTACTCCAGTCTCCCTGTACATTTTCCCAGTTTGCTCCGCCATCGGTGCTTCTGGCAACAAACAAAGAGGGAAGAGTTCTCGCAAAAATGACCGGAACGTCATTCTCCAGATGATAGTCCATCGTGGTGGGTGTCAATCGCCGTTCACGGTCCCTCTCTTCTGCATAGCCGTTTGTATAGTGTATCCATGATTCCCCCTGATCCTCACTTTTAAAGATCGCATTTTCTTGCGAGCCGTCTCGATAAGCCGTACTGATCAGCCAAAACGCTTCGTTGAGGATCAGAAAAGAAGGAACACTGCTTCCCGGTTTGTGATGGCCGGTTCGTTCTCCGCTTTCCAGGTCAAAAACCATAAATCCGTCGTCGGTTCCGGCAAACAGGGTATTACCCTGCACATCTATGTTGAAAACATCCTGTTCCGTGAATTGCAGGCTTTCAAACCGGCCGCTGACGGACAATGGGTCAGGATCGCCCGAATCGGTGGAGCAACCGGTTGCAATAAATACCAGTAAACAAAAAATAACCGGGAATTGAAGTGCCCGGTTTCGGTCTTGAATTGGATATAACATTTTAAATAACATCATTCAAAATCATTAATTTTGTAACACTTTACAGGCTTGCATCTATTTTATATACACATGTGGTGTCTTTCATACCCACTTCTTTCTTTTCACATTAACGGAGATGATCATGAATTATCATTCAAAACCTCTTCTCATCATCGCTCTTGCAGCGATTACAGCACTCACATTTTTTTCTGCTTGTGAGGATAATATATCTGTAAAAGATACCCCCCCCCAGTCGGATAGTCAAACGGCAGCTCCTTTCAATCAGAACCCGGAAACTTTTCAGCAAGTGGATGAGCCGCGGTTTATAGAGGGGGAATATATTGTTATTTTTGAAGAACAATGGGACAGGGAAATCAGTGAGCAGATCGGCCGGCAGGCTGACCAACTGCGTGAAGAAATTCTGCATGCGCACGGAATTCATGAAGACGTGGTACTGAACCGATACCGGTATGTCATTAAGGGCTTTGCTGCTGCACTAAGTAAAGAACAGGTGGAAGCCTTAAAGAATGATCCGCGTATTGCCAGGGTTTCGCCAAATGCATTGTTGAGATTGGCGAGTCATTCAGCCGTAACGGTTGAAACTGAAGCTGCTGAAGGAGTTGAAAGTCACCTGGCAACTACTTCCTCGAGCCAGTTTGGAAACTGGGGCGTAGCCCGTGTGGGCGGCCCGCTGGATGGTACCGGCCTGACGGCCTGGGTACTGGACACGGGGATCGACCTGACTCACCCCGACCTGAACGTGGATGTTCAAAACAGCGCCTCTTTTATTGCCAATGAAACGGCCAATGACGGAAACGGCCACGGCACTCATGTTGCGGGAATTATTGCCTCAACGGGACAAAATACAGGCATTCAAGGGGTGGCTGCCGGTGCTACCGTTGTTGCAGTTAAAGTTTGTCATGACGATGAACAATTGGGGTGCCCTGAAAATAGCGTAATTAACGGAATAGATTTTATTTCCATACGTGCACAGCCGGGCGATATAGTAAATATGAGTCTCGGAGGACCTGATCCATTCGAACAACTGACGGACATTGATGATGCGGTAATAAATGCTGCTGATAACGGTATCCGTTTTGCCATTGCAGCTGGAAATGACAGAATGGATGCAGCGGATTTTACCCCTGCGAGAGTGATTCATCAAAATACCTGGACGGTATCCGCATTCCGCCAGGGCGATGAATTCGTTCAAATCTTTGACTGGAATACTCCCAATTGTAATCAGAATCAAAACCCAAATATAGGTTCCAACTTTGGCAACCCACCTGTAAATTATTCTGCACCGGGCGAGAACATTTTATCCTTATGGAGAAATGGAGGTACCCGTACAACATGTGGAACATCTATGGCTGCCCCACATCTGGCGGGCTTGCTTCTTACCGTTCCCAATGATATCAGTGTGGACGGACATGTAAGCAACGACCCTTCGCCATCGGCTGACCCAATAGCAGCATATACACCACTTAGCGCATCCATATCCGGTGCCACCATTGTTGAATCAGGCCAGCAAAATACCTGGACAGCAAACCCTGAGTATGGAACAGGTACATACTCCTATCAATGGTACTACCGTGACCACATCTCCGATCCCTGGACGCAGGCAGGAAGCAATTCCGAAACCTTCTCATGGACTTTTCATAACCAGTCATTCAGTATTGAAAACCGGTACATTCGTGTGGATGTTACAAGCGGGAGTGAAAATGCTTCTTCAGAGTTAACGGTAAGTGTCTCTTCCGAGAAT
>SKRK01000229.1 GCA_007118525.1 Balneolaceae bacterium | reverse complement strand
CAAAAGTTATCCCCTACACCGACAGGATGGATTATGTTTCGGCGATGAATCAGGAACACGGTTACGTGATTGCCCTGGAACGGATGCTGGAACTGGAAGTCCCCGATAAAGTGGAGCATATTCGTGTAATTGTCGCTGAGATGCAGCGAATTGCAAGTCATTTATTGGGAATAGGCGCATTCGGACTTGATTTGGGTGCTTTTACTCCATTTCTCTACCTATTCACCGAGCGCGAAAAAATACTCGATATCTTCGAAAAAGTAAGTGGTGCACGGCTGCTTTACAACTACATGGCCGTAGGCGGATTAATGCGGGATGTTCACCCGGAATTTAAAGCTGATGTAGCCGATTTTGTAAAGACATTTCGCCCGAAAATCAAAGAACTGGACGACCTCCTCTCCTACAATAAAATATTTGTAAAACGAACAGCCAACATCGGGATTTTGCCTGTAAAAGTGGCGCTGAACTATGGCGCTTCCGGCCCGGTGTTAAGAGGATCCGGCATGAAATGGGATTTGCGTAAGAATGATACCTATTCCATCTACAACCAATTTGAGTTTGATATCCCTGTAGGGTCAGGCGAAGTGGGAACCCTTGGCGACTGCTGGGATCGATACAATGTAAGGGTTCGTGAAATGGAGCAGAGCCTCCTGATTATTGAACAGGCTCTTGATTCAATGCCGGAAGAGGGTGATGTGATGGAAGCGATACCTCGAAGAATTCGAATGAAGGAGGGTGAAATCTATACAAGAACTGAATCGCCAAGAGGTGAGCTGGGATACTTCATTGTAGGCGATAATTCTGCCACTCCATACCGGATAAAAGTCCGGGCTCCAAGTTTTGTACACCTGAGTATGCTGCCTGCAATCTCAAAAGGCTCTTTAATCGCCGATATAGTAGCTATCGTGGGCAGTATTGACATTGTTTTAGGAGAAGTAGACAGATGAAAAGTAAAAAGCTGGAGCGGAAGCAACAGTCCCGACTCCTCGGGTTGAAAAGTACATCATTATTTAAAATGAAATGATCAACACAATCGCCACTACTGCTAACGCTCTAACCATTTTGGTTTATGCAGCCATACCGCTCACAATTATATTGGTGTATGCCCTTGTTGCTATCTGGGCTGAACGAAAAATAGCCGGTTTTATTCAGGACAGGCTTGGCCCCATGCGGGTAGGAGGCTGGCACGGCTGGGCACAGTCAATTGCCGATCTGCTAAAGCTTATCCAAAAAGAGGATATTATACCAACCAACGCCAGCCGGTTTCTCTTCAAATTTGCACCTTTTATGATGTTTGCTGCCTCCTATGCAGCGTTCGCCGTGATTCCGTTCAGCAGCGGTTACATTGGCAGCAACATCAACATAGGGGTGTTCTATCTGCTTGCCGTTACGTCTCTTCTCACCCTGAGTATCATCATGGCAGCGTGGGCCAGCAATAACAAATGGTCGCTGCTTGGTGGCATGCGAAGTGCTGCACAGATGGTGAGCTATGAAGTGCCCACTATAGCAACCGTATTGACGGTCATCGTGGTTTCAGGCTCCCTGAACCTGATGACTGTAACCGAAATGCAGTCGGGGAATGATATTCTGGGCTTTTTGCCTAACTGGTTTATATTTCAGAACCCGTTTCTACTAGTGGCGTTTGTAATCTTTTTCATCTCCATTCTTGCCGAGTCGCACAGGGTACCGTTTGATCTGCCTGAATCGGAATCTGAACTGGTAGCGGGTTATCAAACCGAATACTCGGGCATAAGATGGGCCATGTTTATGCTGGCTGAATATGCCGATATGCTTCTGCTCTCTCTGTTAGGTGCCACGCTCTTTTTCGGAGGATGGAACAGTCCGTTCGGAGAATTTATGAGCGGTCCGCTATGGGGCTTTTTCTGGTATATGTTGAAAGGATTGCTGCTGGTATTTGTAATGATGTGGATTCGGTGGACTTTGCCAAGGTACCGGGTAGATCAGCTAATGCATATCTGCTGGAGCATTCTCATCCCGCTTTCATTTATCAACCTTGTATTGGTGGCATTATGGGAATTGATTTTTTAACGAACAGACCGGATAACAAATGGTAAATGCAATGAAAGAGGGCTGGAGCACATTCAAATCGATCTTTATCGGTATGAGTGTTACTATACGCCATTTCTTTGGGCCGACTGTAACACTGCAGTACCCCGATGAGCGATACGAACTGCCGAAAAATTCCCGTGCCAAACTGTATGTGAATATAGATGACTGCATTGGTTGTAACCTCTGTGCCCGCGCCTGTCCTGTAAACTGTATTGATATTGAAACGGTAGCAGCAACTGCCGATGTAGACCTGGGCAAAACCTCTACCGGAAATCCAAAACGCTTCTGGCTAACACAGTTCGATATCGATATGGCCAAATGCATGTACTGCGATTTATGCGTACATCCATGTCCAACCAACTGTATCTATATGGTGTCTGAATATGAGTACTCCGAGTTCGATCGAACGAACCTCGTATTTCACTTTAGTAATCTGAAACCTGAAATGGTAGCTGAGGTGAAGGAAAAGGCTGAAATTGAAGCAGAAGAGAAGAAGAAACAGCGTGAGGAGATGGCAAAGAAGAAGGCTGAAGAAGCAAAAATGAAAAAAGAGATTGAAGCCAAAAAGAAGGAACATCAAAAACCCGGAAATGATAGTAATGCGCCTTCTAAACCGGATAACAACGGGGGGGCATAAAACATGGAATTAACGACGATTCTCTTTTATCTCTTTTCAATTGTCACGATAACAGCTGCAGCTGTCATGGTATTTTCAAATAATATTGTGCATTCGGCATTTGCTCTGATGTTTACACTAATTGGTGTGGCGGCACTCTATGTACTCCTCTATGCCGACTTTCTTGCCGCTACTCAGCTTTTGGTTTACGTGGGCGGCATATTGATCCTCATACTTTTTGGTATCATGCTCACCACGCAGGGAAAAAGCCTTAGCTTCAAAACCAGTACGGTAAATATTGCACCGGCGTCTATTCTATCGGTAGCTGCAGCGGCGCTGCTGATCTATGCATTTGTGAAAACAGACTGGAAAATCACCGAAAGCGGCGTCCGGGATGAAACAGTACATGAAATGGGTATGATGCTGATGGGTGAATATATACTGCCATTCATCGTGGTTGGCGTGCTTCTGCTCATTGCGATTATCGGTGCTATTTTAATGGCGACCCGCCTTTCGGCTCACAACGACGGAGAAGTCTGAATTATGAAACATAAAACATCAAACAGATGATAGACCCCGGACTCACACATTTCTTAATCGTTGGCGCCATTCTGTTCGCTCTTGGCTTGATGGCTATTCTTTCCAAACGAAATACCATCATGGTATTAATGGGAGTGGAACTGATTTTAAACGCGGCAAATATCAACCT
>SKRK01000015.1 GCA_007118525.1 Balneolaceae bacterium | reverse complement strand
TTAGAAAATGTGCAGAGGTAAAGAGGGGGGGAACTCTATAGCAGGTTTGTGTGCTGAAGCAAACGTTTCTTGAGTATTTCCATATTTAGTACTTCTTGATTTTTAAAACGGATTACTGAGATTTGATTTTGCTTAAGTATAAAATCCCTGTCCTGATCATACTCTTTTTGCAGATCGTGGATTTTCCCGTCCAGTTCAACAGCTAATCTGATTTCGTGGGCGTAGAAGTCAGGAATATAGAACCGGAATAGACCCCGGTCTTCTTCATAGATAATCGGATAGTGCCGGAGAAATTTGATCCCATGAAATCTCCTGTTTCGAAGCTCATACCACAACTTTCTTTCTGCCGGGGTTGATCTTTTTCTCAAATCCCTGGCCAACTGCGTAATATCTTTCTTACTATACAAGGTCCCTCTCGCTATTTTTCTCCTTCCATTCAAAAAAACTAATTCATACAAAAAATGAAATCAAATTTTTCTGAAAGTTCAGCTATGGAGTTCCCCCTCTTTTCAAGACTGAGAGGCCGCGTAGAGCGGACGATTCAGTTGCAGAAGAGAGGGGGACAGGGGGTGAGTCCGTCAAAGACTAAGCCATGGAAACTTCTTAAAATCCGGCTTCCTCTTCTCTAAAAACGCATCTCTTCCTTCCTTGGCCTCTTCGGTCATATAGGCTAACCGTGTGGCTTCGCCGGAGAATACCTGCTGGCCGGCCATGCCGTCATCCACAAGGTTGAAGGCAAACTTAATCATGCGAATGGCAGTGGGGCTTTTCCCAAGAATTTCCCGGCCCCACTCAAATGCGGTCTCTTCCAGTTCATCATGAGGTACAACAGCGTTCACCATGCCCATGTCGTACGCTTCCTGTGCGGAGTAATTCCGTCCTAAAAAGAAAATTTCGCGAGCTCGTTTTTGGCCAACCTGTTTGGCGAGCAGGGCTGATCCGTAACCACCGTCAAAGCTGGCCACATCTGCATCCGTCTGCTTAAAAATGGCGTGCTCTCTGCTGGCAAGGGTTAGATCGCACACTACATGTAAGCTGTGTCCGCCACCCACAGCCCAGCCCGGAACTACACAAATCACAACTTTACTCATAAACCGGATCAGGCGCTGAATGTCCAGTACATTTAATCGCTGAACTCCATCGCCGCCTTCATAACCTTTGGCACCCCGAACTTTTTGATCACCGCCCGAACAAAACGCATACCCGCCATCTTTAGCCGGGCCCTCACCCGTTAAAAGTATAACTCCAATGGAGGTGTCTTCCCGGGAGTCGATCAGTGCCTCTTCCATCTCAAACAGAGTTTTGGGACGAAACGCATTTCGCACTTCCGGCCGATTAATTGCTATTCTGGATACTCCATCACGCTTTTTATATGTGATATCTTCGTACTCTTTAACGGTTTTCCAGTCAGACATGAGTGTTTTTGATAAATGAATTAATGATTTGAATAAGTTTTTCAGGCTGATCAGCATGTACTCTGTGACCTGCACTCTCCACAACGGTTAATGCGCAATTCCCGGTATTTTTAGCAATAGCGCTCATCACTTCAACATATTTGGGATCTGATCTTCCCGCTACAAGATAGAGAGGCAATCGGAGATTCTGCAACTTTTCACATACCGAAGGCATAACTCCTGCGCCAAATCCCCTCAGAGAGGCCGCCATCAAGTTGGGATTCTGTTGCTTCATCAGTGTTGAGTACTCTTTTTTCTGCTGCTTGGATGCTGATTCAAACAGAGGTAATTCCATCCATTTATCCACAAAACCAGAGTAGTTTTCAAGGATAGAAGCCGCCCGGGCTTCATCAATTTTAACGCGCTCTTTTCTAATCTCTTCGGATTGGAGCCCACAGTGAGAACTCTCAATAACAGCTCCTTTAAAGAATGTTTGATGATGAGCTAAGAGCTGAAACAGCAGTCTTCCGCCCATGCTGTAACCGTATGCATACAGATTTTCGAATGAGAACCTCTCAAGAACGGTGAGGATCTGATCAACCTGTCTCTCTGTTTTGAACAGGGAGATATCAGCCGGGGTATCAGTTTTACCGTGTCCGGCAAGATCGATGGTTACCGGGTTGCAAAATTGAGAGAGGGGTTCGATTAAATTCCTGAACGCTTCACTGCTCCCCATGAAGCCGTGCAGAAGCAACAGATGGGGCAGTCCGGTTACCTTTGAGTGGATCTCTGCGTGATATTGAATGCTGTCGGTGTAAAGCCGCATGTTACGAATTCCAAAGTGTGTTGCGAAGTTTCATGCTCTCGTCAGGATCCGTTTTAATTTCGATCACATTGTACCCGGCCATGCCCTTCAGATCAAAAGTGCCCAGTTCTGAGAGAGATGCAATTTTCCTATACGTAACATTGTGCGCTTTCGCCAGCGATTCAATGCGTACATTCTGCGGTGTTTCGAAATATTCAGTGTAGATCTCTTTTGTTTTATAAATCGGAAGCATTCTGAAAATAGTACCGCCGCCGTTATTCACAATAAGAATTACAAAAGGGGGCAGATCCTGAGCTTTTAAAGAGAGAAGGGCGTTGGAGTCGTGCAAAAAGGCAAGATCTCCTGTAATGCAGAGTGTCGGTTTTCGGGAGGCCTGATGGATTCCAACTGCAGTTGAGGTGATGCCGTCAATTCCGGCTGCACCGCGGTTAACAAACTGTGCTGACCTTGTGCTTCCAAACATCGCCATATCCCGAGGGATGAATGAATTGGAGAGCATGATATTCCAGTCATCAAGCGACTGATTTGAAAGTGTGCTAAAAACATGCCCATCCGTTATATTTTGGATCTCATCCAGGGATTTTCTGAGAATGGTTTCTGCCTGTTGATCTGCTATTTTCCACTCTGAAAGCCATTTTTTGTTGGTTGACTGAGCAAGGCTGCCCCACCTGATATCCGTCTTTATTGAACACTCGATGAATTGTGTCACACTCATTGAGTTATCCTGCCAGCTTCGGCGGGCTGAAAAGTGAATCACCGGCAAATCACTCCATCGCTCAAGTGCCGTTAAAATCGACTTGGTAAATGGCTGATCTCCAAACCGAATAATCAGATCCGGTTTCAACTGCTCTTGAACGGATTCAGATCGTAAAAACTGTTCGTATCGGCTTATTGCAAAGTCGCTGCTGTTCAATCCGCTGCCGGGTTCAGCCAAAACAGGAGCCATTATTTTTTTACTCAACTCCTGTAATTGGCGCGTAAGTGAATGGTGCGGATTTGAGGGCCCTGCAATGATTAACGGCCGTCTGGCATCGGCCAGCTCTTTTGTGAGATTACTTGCAAGATGGATTTCAGTCAATCCCTTATCTACAGGAAAAACTATATTCTTATGATCATATTCACACTTGTATGTTTCCTCTTTAAGTTCCTCCTCAGAGGGTTCGAGTGGCTTTCGAAAAGGGAGATT
>SKRK01000106.1 GCA_007118525.1 Balneolaceae bacterium | reverse complement strand
GGATGGAAGATAACTTCTTATCTCTCAATTTTCACAATTCCCTTTCCCTCATAAAAGGGTTCATTATCACCGAATTTAAATTCGTAAATGGTACAGTTCAGTTTTTTCTTTGAGGCTTTCAACTCATCAATTGCACCCTCTACCCCCTTCCACATCAGAATTGTTTTCCATGGTTTTGAACCCAGCAACCTTAGCAGATCATCTATTTTAAAAGCGTGCTTTGTCACTATCCCTGTTCCTTTATGAAGTTCTGCCAGGGAAATACTCATCGCCAGAACTTTCACATTTTTTAACCCTACAGATTTAACAATATCTTCTACCGCCGTCATCTTCTTCTTAACATTATCATTCAGCAACCAATAAGCATCGCGGTCTGTTATAGCGAGAGGAATACCCGGAAGCCCCCCTCCAGTTCCGGCATCGATCCATTTTATGTGATTATCCGTCATATTAAGCGCAACCGGAATGAGCGAGTGAACAATATGCTCTCTTAATGTTTCACGTGAAACAGTACGGCTTACCAGGTTAATCTTACTATTCCAGTCCAGGAGGTGATCAAGGTAATTCTCTAAATCCCTCTCGTTATCTTGATATATCTTCCTGGCCTTCTGAAGCGCGCTGATATTAACTTCAACTCTTTTGTACCCATGTTTCACGTGAAACACCTATCGTTTTAAGTAAACCATCAGAACCGCCACATCACTTGCGGACACTCCGCTGATTCGTGAGGCCTGCCCAATAGTCTCCGGTTTAATTTTCTGTAGTTTGCTTTTGCCTTCTGAAGAGAGGCTTTTTATTTTTTCGTAGTCGAGCTCTAAGGGAATTTCTGAATTCTCCTGTTTGCTGATCTCTTCTACCATTTCAAATTCACGTTTTATGTAACCATCATATTTGATCTGGATTTCCACCTGTTCGAGTACATAATGGTTTTGCGTAATTTCTGAGACCCTGTTGTTTAACTCATTATCTGCATCCAATAAGTCTTGAAGATGTATCTCCGGCCTGGGGATCACCGTTTTTGCCTTAACAGGTTGCGTAAGAGCTGAAGTCCCCTTCGATTTAAGCATCTGATCCATTTTTTCAGGGCGCACCGTATAATCGTTGATCAGATCATATAAACGATCAATTTCACTCTTCTTCTTTGAGAATCTCTTATACCTCTCCTCATCAACCAAACCGATACGATACCCCAATTCCGTTAGACGCAGATCTGCATTATCCTGGCGAAGCAATATTCTGTGCTCGGCTCTTGAGGTAAACATGCGATAGGGCTCTTCCGTCCCCTTGTTAATTAAATCATCAATTAAAACGCCTATGTAGGCTTCCGATCTTTTTAAAACAAAGGGCTCTTTATTCTCAACATAAAGAGCTGAATTAATACCTGCAATTAAGCCCTGACAGGCGGCTTCTTCATAACCGGTGGTTCCGTTAATTTGTCCGGCAAAGAATAGGCCATCCACCTTTTTGGTTTCAAGGCTGCGCTTTACCTGATAGGGTGGAAAATAGTCGTATTCTATTGCATAACCGGGACGAAGCATAACAGCCTCTTCAAAACCCGGTATTTTCCTAAGTGACTGATATTGTACATCTTCTGGCAGTGAAGTGGAAAACCCGTTCAGGTACATTTCATATGTATTCCACCCTTCTGGTTCCAAAAACAACTGGTGCCTGTCCCTATCTTCAAACCTGTTGATCTTATCTTCGATACTTGGACAATACCTGGGTCCAACAGATTTAATACGTCCATTAAACATAGGACTTCTATCGAAGCCGGTTTTTAATGTCTCATGAACCTCATTGTTGGTATAGCCGATCCAGCAGGTAAGCTGCTCCTTTACTCCCGGAAGATTATCCGTCATAAAAGAGAAAGGACTCGGATCTTCATCACCATATTGTATCTCAAGCTTTGAGTAGTCGATAGACCTCCCGTCAATTCTGGGAGGCGTGCCTGTTTTTAATCTTCCAATATCAAACCCAAGTTTTTCAAGAGATGCTGAAATCCCTATGGAGGCTCTCTCTCCTGAGCGACCTCCACCATGCTGACTTTCACCAATGTGAATCAGTCCATTTAAAAACGTTCCGCTTGTAAGCACTACAGAATTTGAAAGAAACGTTTGTCCGGTTTGAGTTCTCACCCCTATAACCTTCTTACCGGAATCCTCTGTTAAGATATCAACCACATTATCCTGCCTGAAATAGAGATTTGGAATCGATTCCAGCTGCTCTCTCATCTTTTGAGAGTAGAGCATACGATCACTTTGGCAGCGCGGGCTCCACATAGCCGGACCTTTTGAGAGATTCAGCATTCTAAACTGTACTCCGCTCTGATCACTTACTATTCCGCTTAGTCCGCCAAGAGCGTCTATCTCTCTAACGAGTTGACCTTTTGCAACTCCGCCCATAGCCGGGTTACACGACATCTTCGCAATTGCATCAAGATTCATTGTAATCAGCAGGGTTTTTGACCCCATTTTAGCAGCTGCGCCGGCCGCTTCACTGCCGGCGTGACCCGCACCCACTACAATAACGTCATAAGCGGGATGTAGACTATCCATATATAATTGTTTTTTATCTTTTTATAAATTTTATAAAGAATTTTATAACTTAATTAAAAATATCGCTTTATTTGGATTATCTAAACGATCATTCCCGGAAAGAATTTCCTCATCACAAATGATCTTTAATTTCATCTATTATACTAACAACAAAATCTTATGTGGTTTAAAAAAAAAGAGAGTCAGGATATACAGAGTTACTTTACCAGAAAATGGTTAGGAGAGTGGAAAGTTTCTTTAAAAAACAGTACGGATTACAAAAATAAAGGGAAGAACTGGAATGCACCATTAATACTTAAATTCGATCCGATACCTGATGTGCTAAATTCTGAAAACGCAATAGGATTTTTTTTAAATCTGCAATACGGCGAGTGTTATGATATGAGATTTGCCAAGCCTGAAGATGAAGATATTTCGGATGTTATTTTAAAAGCTGATAAGACAACATGGATTAAATTGATTGAGGAGAAGAAGGATCCAACCATGTCTATTATGAAGGGAAAACTGAAGCTTGAAAAGGGCAGCCTGGTAACTCTGTCTACGCATCGTAAAGCCGCAAAAGCACTTTTGGAAACAGCCCCTGTTTATTCTGCTCAACATGTAAATCAGGTTGATTCAAAAAAAACAGATAAAGCTCAGAAGAGAGGGACATTAAAACATAAAAAGTTCATTACCACGTCAAAGGGCCTGAATTTTGAAAGTTTTCCGATGCAGTTGTTTCAAAAGGCCAAAAAGTATGGGATTTGGAATCCATCAGATATCGATTTTTCAAAAGACAGGGAGCAGTGGCAGCAACTCTCTGATGAAGAGAAGAAAATAATTACACACCTTTCCGCACTTTTCATGGCGGGTGAAGAAGCTGTGACACTTGATATACTTCCCCTTATCCAGGTGATTGCAAGTGAAGGCCGAATAGAAGAGGAGATGTTCCTTACCTCATTCCTCTGGGAAGAGGCTAAACACACCGAGTTCTTCTCAAGATTTGTAAATGAGGTGATGGTAAGCCGGCCGGATTTTGAGGCGTTCCACGGCCCTTTTTATAAAGTTCTGTTTTATGAAAAACTACCTATCGCGATGAATCGACTGACAGAGGATGCATCCCCCCTCTCACAACTAAAGGCTTCCGGAACTTACAATATGATTGTAGAGGGGACCCTGGCAGAAACGGGCTATGAGGCCTACCATAAAATGCTGAAGGAGAATGATCTTCTTCCAGGAATGCAAAAAGGGATTACACTGTTAAAACAGGACGAATCGCGCCATATCGCCTACGGGTTATACCTGATAAACCGCCTTCTTAGTGATAACCCCGGTTTAAGAGGTCCATTTGAGGATGAGTTGGAAGAGCTGCTCAATGATGCTACCAACATCATTCATGAAATTTTTGAACCGTATGATGTGGTCCCGTTTGGTTTAGATAAAGAGTGGTTCCTGGAATATGCTATTAAACAGTTCCAAAATCGTATCAATAAACTACATTTAAACATCTGAATATCTTATAATGTAGAAATTTAAATATTCATCAAAGACAACTGTTTTTTGAATTATCCATTACCGCTTTTAAAATATGTGCTGCTTACATTTTTCCTATTTTTTAGCAGCAATGCTCTCCATGCACAGCAGAGTAATAAATTATTTGAGTTATCAGGGAATATAGAGACTGAATGGCCTGCCAAATCGGTCTCTGATATAAAAAAAGCACCTGTAGAATTTAATCTATCGGTTTTAACTGATATCAGAAATGGCCTGATCACAAGCTTTGAGATAGAGAGTTTAGACAGTGAAAAATATACCGTTGAGGTAAAAAGAGTAATAAGTCACCTTAATGACGACTGGTCAATTACAGGCCATATAAACGGTGATTGGAGAAATAGTTTTACACTCTCTTATTCGGAAGGGATGATTCTTTCAAGCATTAACAATATTGATGACCATAGTTTTTTTGAAATAAGATTTTCAAAAGAGACCAACAGCCATAGAATCATAGAGATAAATCCACATGAAAGAGATGAAATATCGTGTGGCATACATGACGATCACACAACAGAAGGTTCACAGAGTTTCAAACAACAAGATATTGATCAGGTTGATGAGGGGACAGCTGTTATAGATGTTATGATAGTATATACTGTAAATGCCCGAAACTGGGCCATGCAAAATTCAAGTGGCATTCAAAATATTATAAACCAATCAATGGCTGTAGCTCAGGAAACAATAGATAATTCCGAGATTGATCTTGAATTCAGGCTGGTACATAGTGCATTAGTGGATTATACAGAGAGTGATGATAGCTACGTTGATCTTAGAAGATTAACCACATCTCCTACATTTACTCCATGGGGCAGTCAATACTCGGGATACATGGATGAAGTTCATGTTTTGAGAGATTTGCATAAAGCAGATCTCGTTGCTTTATTCACCTTAACAAATGATGTTGGAGGGTTAGCCTGGCGATTAAATAGTATAGATGGATCTCCGCGATTTGGGTTTTCAATTTCAAGAGTACAACAGGCAGCCGGAACGACTCACGTTCATGAAATGGGTCATAATATGGGAAATGCCCATAGCCGAAATCAATCCAGTTCTGCAGCCGGCCCAAGTGGTGGCCTTTTTGAATATTCAACGGGATGGAGATGGACAGGAACAAACAATATTGGCTATACATCTGTAATGACATATAATCAGGATGATCAGCCTGTAAATATATTTTCAAATCCTGATATAACTTTTCAGGGAGTACCTACCGGATCTTATACGGGTAACTTTTCACCTTCAGATAACTCCAGAAGTATAAGGGAGATAAAACATGTAGTTGCTGCATACAGACAATCGAGTGAACCACCGTTAGTTGAATCCGTTGAGGTCTTAAATATTTCAGCCGGAAAAGCAGAAGGTGTAGGGATTATCTTAGATTCGGGGGAAACAGATATAACTGAAACAGGTTTCTGCTGGAATTCCGCACCTGACCCGGAATTATCTAACTCTTGCGGCACGGGTTCAATTGGAGAAGATTTATTTCAAACTACCTTTACAAATCTAAATGGTAACACAAAGTACTATGCTCGTGCCTATGCCATCAATGATGGCGGAATTAGCTATGGCGGGAATATTGAATTTAATACAAAAGATATAAGCGTCCCTAATTCAACCGTTGAAGCAAGTATAGACAGAGTATTGGCAACCGGTGAACAGAGTAGTAAAATTACCGTTACCGTTTTAAATAGTGAGTTTGAACCGGTAGAAAATGCCTATATAGAAATTAAGCAAACTGGAGGGTTTTCTGATATCAGAGTAATAAATGATATAACTGATTATATGGGAAATGCACAATTTTCAGTTACAAACAGAATAGAAGGGGATGTTAGATATACAATTATTGCAGATGATCTTGAACTTAATGACAAGCCTGAAATTAGATTTGTCAATAGTGATGGTATTACATCCTTAGGAAATAACTATCCAAATCCATTTAATAATCAAACTGTAATTCCTATTGTAATTCCTGAACAAACAAGAGTTAAAATTGAGATCTTTAATGCCTTAGGGTCTAGGATAGAAACTATATTTGACCAACAGACCAACGTAGGGTATTATGAAATTCCTTTCAACGCAAGCCGCCTCTCCTCCGGGATCTATTTCTATAGAATGACTACAGACACAGAGATAAAAATTGAAAAGATGCTTCTGCTTAAATGATAAAATTTTACGGGTTTCTTACCACAGCGATTATTTACACCAAATTAAGAAGTTCTTCAGGTACATCCAGTTCCATTCTTAATAGAGTTGAAGCGTGAGTTTTTCCCTGGGCATCCAGTTTTAAAGAGACAGTTCCTCCCCCTCCGAGACTTTCATTCAGTATGAAATTAAGTGCTCCAATATTCTCCATTTCATATCTCTCAACCTCTCCCTTGCAGATATTTTTCATGTACTCTTTTACTCTCTCTTTTGTAAGCTCCTTTTTTAAAAAAGGATAGATATTCGGATGTCGGGCTATAATTCCAACGTTACTTCCATTGCCCTTATCTCCGCTGCGGCCGTGGGCAATCTCTATCAGTTTTACTTTTTTCATAGATCTAATTTTTCAGACAAACTTTACACTTAATGAAGGTCAAAGATAGTTAATCGAACAGATAATAGACAGGGAGAACAATAATCAACTCTTTAGAGAATTAAACAACTTCTCCAATTTGAATAAGTTCTTCATTCAAATGATCTGCAGCTGCCTTAACCTTTTTAATAGCTGATTCACTTACTACCGCCACCAAGCCTATACCAAGATTGAAAGTAGTTTGCATATCCTCTTCGGGAACATTGCCTGTTTTTTGAATCAGATTGAAAATTGCAGGGCGTTTCCAGCAGCTCCAATCAATTGAAAGCTTTAGTCCCTCGGGTAAAATTCTCTTTGTATTTCCTTCAATTCCCCCTCCGGTAACGTGTGAGAACCCATTTACTCCTTCAATTTCTTTAAGATTGGTAATAAGATTCAGATAGGATTTATGAACATGGAGTAGCTCCTCACCTATAGTTCCATCAAGTAGATCTACACGATCATTAATATCAAACTCACTGAATAGAACATTTCTGGCAAGAGAATAACCATTGGTGTGAAGACCGGTGCTTTTAAAACCAACTAATCTGTCTCCTTTACTTATCTTGTGACCGGTTACAAGGTTTTCACGGTCAACAACACCTACAATAGTACCGGCAAGGTCAAACTCACCCTCTTTATAAATATCCGGCATCTCCGCTGTTTCACCGCCAATTAAAGCAACACCATTCTCTTTGCATGCTTTTGAAAACCCTTTAATTACATTGTAACCTATACTCTGTTCCAGCTTACCGGTTGAAAAGTAGTCTAAAAAGAAAAGTGGTGTAGCTCCACATACAGCAATATCATTAACGCAATGATTTACCAGGTCCTGGCCAACGGTATCATATTTTCCCGCTTTAAATGCTACTATTAATTTTGTACCTACTCCATCCACACTGCTCACTAGAACAGGTTCTTTATATTTTTTAAAATCTGCAGCGAAGAGTGCACCAAATCCTCCAATATTACTCAGTACATTTGCATTATGGGTTTCTTTTACAACATCTTTAATGGAGTTAACCAACTCTTCACCAGCTTTTATATCTACACCGGAATCTTTATAGGTAAATTTTTTTTCTGACACTTTAATGCTTTAAAATTATTGAATAATATTTTTTTCATATTTCAAGTGTGAAATATAAAAAGATTGATACTTACCTTTTAGGTTTATTCGGGGATGTTATCCACAGGTAATAACTAAAAGTATTGGATTTTGAATTTTGTAGTATAGTAGTAGACAGTGTGGAAATGTTTATAAGTTATTTATCCTTACTTATACAATCAGTGAAGATTGATTGTGAAGAACTTTGTTAATAACTAAATGAATAAAAACAATAATTTAAATTGTTAAATTTTTAGTAATTCACATTTTTTATAAATCGCACCTGTAACATTTAAAAATGTCATCAACATCAAAAGTTATTAGTTTGTACTGTTAAGAACTTCATTTTTTTGTGAATTGATGTGGAGAAGTATTCTGTTTATGAAGTAAATAAAATTCTCCACAAGTTTAAACCACTTTATCCACACTTTAATCCACATATGAAAATTGTTATTCAACGGGTAAAAAGAGCGTCAGTAACCATAAATAATTCAATTTCAGGCGAGATTGGTCATGGCCTTCTACTGCTTGTGGGTATTCATGAAAGTGATACTGAAAAGGAGGTAAATTGGTGTTGCGAAAAAATTTCCAAACTCAGGATATTTGAAGATCAGGAGAATAAGATGAATAGATCTGTCACAGACGTCTCAGGGAGTCTTTTGGTTGTTTCACAGTTTACCCTGTATGGGAATGCCCGTAAAGGTACACGGCCCAGTTATATTGAAGCTGCCAGGCCTGAGAAAGCTGAGCCATTGTATGATTATATGATCGATAAGTTTAAAAAAATAACGGAATTAAAAATAGAATCAGGTCAATTTGGAGCAATGATGGAAGTAGAGCTGATTAACGATGGACCTGTTACTCTCATACTGGAAAAATAATGTCTCTTCTTTTTATTTTTATTGATGGAATAGGCGTTGGTGAAAATCATTCATTGAATCCTTTAGCAGATAAAGAATTAAAAAGTTTCTCTTTTTTTACCGGGAAAAATGGATTCCACAGGGAGTGTGAAGAAGTTATTGGAGATACGAAATTATTTAAAACTATCGACGCTAACCTGGGTGTGAAAGGATTACCACAAAGCGGTACCGGTCAGGTAACTCTCTTTTCAGGTATAAATGCTTCAGAAATGATTGGTAAACATTTTGGTCCCTATCCGTATTCGAGTACCAAACCTCTACTTGTAAAGAACAGTCTATTTAAAAAGGTAATCGAACTGGGTAAAGAACCTCATTTTTTGAATGCCTATCCCGACATTTTTTTTAAAAAATCTGAAATCAGAGATCGCTGGACGAGTACAACCTTAATGGTTCGTTCAGCCGGGATAAGGTTAAATAAAATTGAAGATATAAAAGAGGGTAAAGCGATTACAGCTGAAATCATACAGAATGCATGGCGTGATATGCTGGGGCTCGATGTACCGGAGATTAAGCCGGTTGAAGCGTCTAAAAGAGCGCTGAACGCTTTAAGAAATTATGATTTGGTACTCTATGAATACTATTTAACCGATAAAGCCGGCCATGAGATGAACCGGGAGAAAGCGGATATCGTATTGAGGAGGCTGGATGAGTTTTTAATGGGTATTATAAAAAAGATTAAACCTTCTGATACACTTGTAATAACGAGTGATCATGGTAATCTGGAAGATCTAACGACTAAAACTCATACACGAAATCCTGTTCCCCTATTTGTGAAAGGAAATACTGAACCGTTCAAAAATGTAAAGAGTATTACAGACGTTACCCCTGCTATTTTGGAGGTTTTGATAGACGATTAGAGTATTTAATGTGTGATTCCCATAGATATCCCTTCGAGAGAGAAATTAATTAATTAATCCCGACAGCTGACGGGACTCCACCGGAAGGCGGAGGTCAATAGGGGATGAAACGTAGTGAATTCGAAGTCAAATCAACATTCAGGGGGACATCGCCCTCGGCTCTAATTAAGGTGACTTTAAGAAACAGCGTTTTTTATTCGGTTAAATATCTCCTCAATCGAACCAACTCCATTAATCTCTTTTACAGCGCCTTTCTCTTTATAGTAATTCAGCACGGGTTCTGTTTCATCGCGATAGATCTTCAACCGGGTCTTCACCTTTTCAGCAGTATCATCACTCCTCCCCTCACCACGGCTGAGGATCCGTTCCACCAGTTCCTCTTCGGGGACATCAAGAGTTATAAAATAGTCGATGGTTTCCCCTTTTTCAGAAAGATAAACCTCGAGCGCTTCTGCCTGGTTTACAGTTCTGGGAAAACCGTCAAGTATAACCCCATTTTTATAGTCATTCTTTTCGAGCTCGTCTGTAACCAGATCCACAACCGTTTCGTCGGGCACAAGCCGGCCGGCATCCAAAATAGACTTTACTTTTTTCCCAAGCGGTGTCTCTTTTTTGATGTTCTCTCTGAAGATATTTCCGGTAGATAGCTGAGGTATTCCAAAATGATCAGACATTTTTTTTGCCTGTGTTCCTTTTCCGGCACCGGGTGGGCCAAACAGAATGATATTCATTTTAATAGTAGGTTAGTTTTAAATTTTCAGGACTTCGATCATATAATCTATCTATAGTTTATTAAGAGAAGTTGAATATAAATCTCTTCTTAATAAAAAAAGATAATTGAGATGAGTTGATCCAAAAAAAAAGCGATGTATTACTACACCGCTTTTTTTAAAGAATATCTATTTTTTGTTCTTGTCAGGTCTGGCAACCTCTTTTTCGCGGATACGGGCAGCCTTGCCTCGTCTTTCACGAAGATAGAAGAGCTTGGATCGGCGAACCCTTCCTCTTTTCTTCACATCAATTTTTGCGATGAAAGGTGAATAGAGAGGAAAAATTCTCTCCACGCCCACACTGCCTGACATTTTACGCACGATGAAAGTTTTATTAGCTCCGCTTCCCCGTTCGTTAATTACAATACCTTCATATTGCTGAATTCGCTCTTTTTCCCCTTCACGAACACGATAATGAACGTTTACGGTATCTCCCGCTGTAAATTCAGGAAGGTTGTCATGTACAACGGTTTGTTCTACAAGTTTCATTTTATCCATGGTATTGTCCTCGTTACTGGGATTTAGTTTTTCTTTTTAAAATTTTTGTATAAATCGGGTCTTCTTTGTCGTGTTCGTTCAATTGCTTTATCTGAACGCCACTTTTCTATTTTTTTATGATCGCCAGACAACAGAATATCCGGAACGCGCAGCCCCTTAAACTCTGAAGGCCGTGTGTAAATGGGAGCTTCCAACAAATCTTCCTGGAAAGAATCGGTTAGGGCGCTTTCTGAATCTCCTAAAGCACCTGGTAAAAGCCTGACCAACGCATCTGTCATTACAAGGGCCGGCAGTTCACCTCCGGAGAGAACATAATCACCGATAGAAAACTCCCTGGTAATCAGTTCATCACGAACCCTTTGGTCTACGCCTTTGTAATGGCCACATAAAATAATGATGTTTTCTTTAATGGAGAGCTCATTCGCATTAGACTGAGCAAACAGCTCTCCGTCGGGTGCGGTAAATATGATTTCATCATACTCCCGTTCATTTTTCAATTTTTCAATACAAGAAAAAATGGGTTGTGCCGAAAGCACCATACCTGCCCCACCACCATATGGATAGTCATCAATTTTATTATGCTTGTCCGTCGAATACTTTCTGAGGTCATGAATATAAATATCCACGAGTTGCTTCTCCCTCGCGCGGCCTATAATGCTATGTTGCAGCGGACTTTGCAAGAGTTCCGGTACACCTGAGATGATATCAATTCTAAGCATTTAGAAGTCGGTTAATTGATCGAGGTTTTTGCAATAGACAGTAGCTTTATCATGATCCACATGATCTACAAACTCATTTACATAAGGAATAAGCAGCGAAACACTGCCAAATTTTATCTCCAGGATTGGGTGAGCGGGATTATGGATTACATCCAGGACTTTCCCCACTTTTTCTCCATCGAAAATAACTGTATACCCGAATAGGTCATCTTTATCCTCTTCAGGCTTAGTTGCCACGTCAGTTACTTCTCTATCTGCATAGAGAGCTCTATTCATGGCTGATTCGGCTTCTTCCCTATTGGCGATCGTATCAAATTTTACAAAGAACGTCTGCTGGTTCCGTTTTTTTTCAACCCGTATTGATTCAACGCGGGTTGGAATCAGGTCAGATCTCTGATTTTTTATATAGAAAACAGAGACCTGATCAAACAGATCAGCAGTAAAAATATCATTTGGCATAAAGCGTACCAGACCTTCAAGTCCGCGCGGCCTGCCTATTCGGCCAATTTCAATGAACCGGTTGTTCACAGTTTGTGTCATTCCCGGCTATGGTTAAATCTTATTCAGCTTGTTTAGCTTCCCAGGCACGCTGCACGGTAACACGCTCTTCATCATCAGTTACAAAACCTTGTAAATCTTTGATATCCGTGTTTTTAATGTGATCGATTGCCTCGTTAGCATTCATTTCGGTTGAGAGTGTTGAAGCTTCAGGTTTCTTAGGCTCTTCCTTCTCTTCAGCCTTTGGCTCTTCGGTTTTCACCTCTTCTGCCGTTTCAGCTTTTGCTTCTTCTTTTTCTTCAGGTTCTGCTTTAGCCTTAACTTCGGTTTCCTCAGCCTTTACTTCTTCTTTCTGCTCAGTTTCAGCTTTAACCTCTTCTTTCTCCTCGGG
>SKRK01000156.1 GCA_007118525.1 Balneolaceae bacterium | reverse complement strand
GACCTGACAGTATTCCCCTTCTTTTTCGGGTTTCTGTCAGCGTCGCATCGCGTTCAGAATCAGCACCGAATTCATCTTCCCAATCGCCAAACGCTGTTTCCATTGGGATTCCTATGGAGCAGATCCGGTAGGTGTACCGCTAAAGCTGCACCTGCGGCTGACAGGTTTTAATTCATCGACCTGTCAGCATTGAGTTCATCTACTCCTATCACAATTCATATGTGCGGGTGTTATCATTTTGAGGATATACCAATTATTGGTACTTTTAACAAAAAGGATTAACCAGATGAGCAAGAATACATCTATATCACTCGGAAATTATTTCGACCAATTCGTTCAAAACCAGGTTTCGGCAGGCCGGTACAAGAATGTCAGTGAAGTTATAAGAGCAGGACTTCGGCTATTAGAAAATGAAGAAAGTAAGGCCCTTGCATTGAAAAACGCCATTCAGGAAGGAATTGATAGCGGAATTGCCCACGATTTCGACCCAAGAATGAACCTTGAGGAACTAAAGGCGAAAAAAAGAAAGAATGGCTGAATACCGCCTGACCAAAAAAGCGGTTGAGGATTTGAATAGAATTTGGGTCTACACGTTTGACAATTGGTCGGAAGAACAAGCTGATGAGTATTATTCTATGTTACTTGATTTCTTTCAAAATATATCTGAGAAGCCTGCTTTGGGGAAAAACTATGAAGGAATAAGAACCGATTTGTTTGGGCTGAAAGCAAATCGACACATCATATTCTATCGTAAAATAGAGTCAGATCTGGTTGAAACCACCAGGATTTTGCATGAACGAATGGACTTAAAAAACAGAATTACAGAGTAAAAGCTACACCCCTCCCTCCTTATCAAACCTCGTCTCCCTGATAAACATGAAATAGTAGATCAGGGCGATAAACACTCCCCCGCCAATAATATTTCCGATTGATACAAAAAAGAGATTGGAGGTGACGGCCAAAAAGGTAACCTCTGTCGGGAGATCGAGACCCACATCCTCCACTTCCGTAATCAGCGCCAGAAAAAATTGAAACATATTACCGGTACTGTGCTGAAAGTTCAGGGCGGGTACGGCCGCAATGGGAATCAAAAGAGCCAGAAACTTATCCGTCACCGATCTGCCTGACATAGCCAGCCATAACCCGGCGCAGATCAGCATATTTCCAAATATCCCGATAATGGTAGTTTCAACGGGATTGAATGAGAGCTTCTCAGCAGTTATAATTTTTGCGGTTTCAATCAGCGCAAAATCGAAAAGTGATACCAGTCCCGAAAAATAGAACATCCCCACAATTCCCGCCGCTCCCGCAATATTGGCAACCAGTACAAGTGACCAGTTTTTAGAAATCTCCCAAAATTTTACATGGCCCGATGCCCAGCTCATTACGGATAAATTGTTTGTCGTAAAAACCTCAGTACCGGATATAAAGGCCATTATGTAGCCAACGGCATAGAACATAGGGGCAATGATAACAGCCGCTCCTGCTCCGATAGCAGGGTGCGACAAGACATATAACTCATACAGAGCACCAATCGAGATAAAACTACCTCCCATCAGGCCCAAAACAAGGGTTTTATAGATGGGATAGCGGGTCTTTTTTACGCCTACCTGAAGAACTCTTTGTGCTACCTGCGCGGGATCATAGGCGTCCAGCCGCCTGGCTTTATTTATGGGCACTTCAGATTTGAGGCCATCTTTATCTGACATTATTACTAATTGAAAAGCTTACGATTGGCATGTCATAAAAAAAAGCCTCCGGAAGGAGGCTCTTTAAATTATTTCTTCAGGCTCTCCTGAAGCTTATCCCAGTCGGCCAGAAACTTTTCCAGTCCAATGTCGGTGAGTGGGTGTTTCAGCAGCTGCTCAATAACGCTAAGCGGCATGGTGGCCACATCAGCTCCAAGACGAGCTGACTCGAGCAGGTGCATTGGGTGGCGGATGCTGGCAGCAAGAATTTCAGTTTCGTAGCCGTAATTGTCATATACCAGCCGGATGTCGGCAATCAATGCCATGCCTTCGCTTGATATATCGTCGAGGCGCCCTACAAACGGTGAGATGTATGTAGCACCCGCCTTGGCAGCAATAAGGGCCTGTGTGGCTGAAAAACAGAGCGTGCAGTTGGTTTTGATCCCCTCCTCGCTGAATGTCTTAATCGCTTTGATTCCATCTTTGATTAGAGGTACCTTCACTACCACATTCCCGGCGATAGACGCAATGTTTCTGCCCTCGGCAATAATATCGGCATAGTTGGTTGAGATCACCTCGGCCGATACATCCCCATCAACAATATCACAGATTTTTGCGATATGGCCTTCAAAATCCTGAACACCGATTTTTGCACAGAGGCTCGGGTTGGTGGTCACGCCGTCAAGTACACCTAAATCGTTGGCTTCGCTGATTTCATCTAAATCTGCTGTGTCAATAAAAAATTTCATAGTGGAAGAATGTTTTTTGGGGATTTTCGTTTTTTAGAATATAATGAATGTATAGAAGCAACACATGATTAAGATGCATTCATCTGCAAGCTTTGGAAAAATAATCAACTATTGAACAATTAAATATAAAACCCATGAGCAGTACAGGAAAAGACTTTACACTCGGTTTGGTTACAGGAGCACTAATCGGCTCTGCAATAGCCATACTCTATGCCCCCGATTCCGGTTCAAATACCCGCGATAAGATTTCATACCGTCTAAGTTCATATGTAGACGAGTTAAACCATGTGATTGAAAAACTGCAGAGTGAAAAGGAGAAGTTCTCCTCCGATGCCAAGCAGAAAAGTGACGATGTTGTATCTGATGCAAAAAAACGGGCTGATGACCTTATTAAGGAAGCAGAAGCTTTGCTGGATAACATCGAGAAAAAGGGCAATTAAACTGCAAAAAAGCACCGGCTTCGTTGCACATGGAGTATTCTCCGCCAGCCGGCTGGATCATGTTGAATGCTCATTACATTCGCGTGGAGTGTTCGCTCCGCTCACGTTGAGTACTCACTATCGTTCGCGTTAAGTTTGTTCATCACATTTTAAAACTCCGACCCACCCTCAACACGAGCGTAGCGAGTACTCAACACGCCGAAGGCGTACTTAACGTGCAATACCGTTTATTTCCATATTTAAAGGCCAAAAAAAAGCCCTGATTTTCATCAGGGCTTTTTTTGTTCTATTCGTTTTATTCGTTGTCCTCATCAGAGCTGTCGGCACCAAGAGTTTCGAACACTTTTTGGATCTCCTCATCTCCCTCATCAAGGTCGGCTTTGGAGCCAACAATGAGTTCATCATACTCGAGAAGTCCTGTACCTGCAGGCACTTTATGGCCAACAATTACATTCTCTTTCAGTCCGCGCAGAAGGTCTCTCTTCGCTTCAATAGAAGCCTGTGTAAGTACCTTCGTTGTTTCCTGGAAGGATGCTGCAGACAACCAGCTCTCGGTAGAGAG
>SKRK01000040.1 GCA_007118525.1 Balneolaceae bacterium | reverse complement strand
GGCATCCAGTTTTCCCAGCAGTTGAGCCCGCCTACAGTAAACTCCTTGAGTGGATGGACCCGCAGCCCGTTGCCATCGCCGGGCGCCCAGGTGAGGCGCTCATCATAAGTAGGCTGTAGTTTGCGATGAACAGATTGGATTAAACCCATCGGATCAATATAAACCAGTGAACAGTAGAGGCTGTGCCCACCGCGATCTTTGGCCCGTTCGATGATACCGAGATAGACTGCGATAGAATATTTTTTTGCAAGGTTGCACACTTCATCCAGATCCCCCTCCTCAATTCGGACAGCATTCCGGGCGTAGTGAGCGTGGAGCTCTTTTTGTACCGGAGAGTTCCACTCCGTTGCGCTTGTATTGGAAACCCAATGGGGATAGCCCGGAACCAATCCCTCTCCAAAGGCGATCAGTTCACAATCCTGCTTCCCGGCTTCTTGAATGGCATTTTCGATCTTTTTCAGAGTTTCGGCTTTGTTCAGCCATACGGGTGAGATTTGTGCGAGGGCAACGGTTAGCAGATTATTATCGGACATATCGAATTGCATTAATCATAGTTTTGGGAATTCTGTAAGTTGATAGCTGAAATTCCAAATTTCAAATATCAAATCCTAAAAGTGTGCAGAATGAAAGTCCGCCTCTTCAATCTGTATGAAAAACTCACTGCATTTCGAAGAATAGAACAGATTAGCAACCAATTTAAAGGATAAACATTTGATGTTTAGACCTGATACGGTTATTGTACTTTTGATGAGTTTAATCAAACCCTTAGGCTAAAAATAAGTAATGAAATCAGACTTCAGGAAGAAAAATAATTTGATCAATCCTCAGGAAGGTGAGAGCTCAGAATATGTGAATCCTTCAGGTCGTGATGAAGAAAGTAATCAGCCTAAAAAGCGACCGGATCTCTTTAAGCTTTTATTTCGATTTGGTTTTTCTCTGCTTCCGGCGGTATTTATTACCGGCCTCATAAATGGATTTCTCAGTGAAGTGGTCAGCTTCTCCACAGAGTTTGGGGCACCTATGATGATTGCATTTACAGTTGTGATATTTACAGCTTTCTGGGTGCTGCTTACGCTTATAGGACCTTATAAAAATAGTCACATATAAAAGCATCATGCATGTCATCAAAAATAAAAGCAGCCATCATCGGCTATGGTAAATCAGGAAAGAACATTCATGCTCCACTGATTGATGCATGTGACGATATTATCCTGAGCGCTGTATTGAAACGTTCGGGACCTGACCGGCTGGCAGATCGCCCGGATATTGAGGTATTTCGGGATATGATTACTCTGTTAAAAAATGATTCCATCACGCTTGTGATCATCACCACACCCAACCACCTGCACTACCGGATGGCAGAACAGGCACTTAATGCGGGTAAACACGTAGTGGTGGATAAACCCTTTACGGTCACATCTAATGAGGCGGAGAAGTTGATAGATCTGGCTGAAAAAAAGGGCAGGGTCCTTTCCGTATTTCAAAATCGAAGATGGGATGGAGATTTTCTTACCGTTGCGAAATTATTGAATGAAAAATCAGTAGGCCGGCTTGTTGAATTTGAATCCAATTTCAATCGCTTTCGAAGTGAATTAAGAGACGACGCATGGAAAGAGATGAGTTTACCCGGCAGCGGAATTTTGTATGATCTTGGTCCGCACCTGATCGACCAGGCACTGCAGCTTTTTGGCAAACCTGATTCACTTCGCGCAGATATCAGGAAACAGAGGGGAGGGGATACCGATGACTGGTTTGAAATTGATCTCTATTACAATGGGTTTAAAGCCAAACTGAAAGCAGGTATGCTGGTTATGGATGATACACCCCGGTTTGTTCTTCGAGGTGATGGCGGAGCTTATGTGAAATACGGATTTGATCCTCAGGAACAGGCGCTTTCAGATGGAGTTGACCCTAAAAGGCATGATTGGGGCACAGAAGAAGAGTCAAAGTTTGGAATCCTTCGGTTTCGAAAGGAGGGAAGAGTTGAACATGTGAGAGTTAAAACGGCACCCGGTAACTATCCTCACTTCTACCGAAATGTTGTTGATGCTATTCTAAAAGGCACTGAACTGTCCGTAAAACCGACTGAAGCAAGAGATGTAATTCGTTTGATAGAGGTAGTCAGGAATAGTCACACGAAAGGGAAAGTTTTGACACTTTAGATTTACGAGAGTTTGAGATATAAGCTGATATTTCCCGAAGGCTATCAAGGATTTTTTAGAGGCACTAAATTTTAATCCCAGCTTCTAATATGTGAAATCTATGTCTGCGATTTTACTTCTTGATGTATCAACACGACCATTCTTGCCCGGTAAAACGTTTGCTTCTCGCAAAAAAAAAGAGTGTTTTTACCCTGGCGTCTGCAACATGGAGTATGCCGTCAGGCATCGCCGATTTGATAACCCCGAGTGTAACCCGGGGTTTGTAGCGGGCTCGGTTTCTTAAGTGCCGTAGGTTCGATCCATTTCACGATTCAAGTTTTCTGAAAGCTTCCCGCATAAGGTGATCAAGTTGGGCTCTGTACGGATTGTTCGGGCTCATTACCAGTCCGTTTCAACGAGCCGAGAGATCGTTCGTACCGTACGGCACTTACCTCAGTATTGTGATCTTATACCCCGGATTTGGCCATCCGGGGTTATCATATCGGTTATCCGCAAGCGGATTCACCATACATCAATACCATAGAGTGTTCAAATATACTAAGGCGGTTTTGTGAATAACATTCCAATACAGTATAGTGGACGCAATCGGCTACTGAGCAGTGCCAGAGAAAGAGCGCCAAATTTTATCGATATAAAATCAGATTAAAAGAGGATTCTTAGATTTAATAAACAACAAATGAATAGCTAAGACTAAAATAATCTATACTTGAAAGATCTTTAAAGCTTCGAAAACCTCTCCGGATATTCGTAAGCATCGGTTTCCAGAATTTGCAACAGGTTCCCCATCTCATCCTCAAAAATCTCATTCAGGGTTTTAGAGTCCAGTGAGTGGTCGACGGGTACGGGTTGGCCGACACGAATAAAAAGCTCCGGCTTGTCGTGGCGAGCTGTATGGATACAGATGCCCACGGGCACCACGTCTGCATCCGGGCACTGGTTTGAAATCCATCCCAACCCTTTCTTAAATACCGGTCTCTTTGGGGAAAATGGCACGATCTTTCCCTCCGGATAGATAAACAGGCAGGAGTTGGGCCTTTTCACCGATTCTACTGCATATCGAAGCGACTTCACGGCAGACCTGGGGTTCTCAAGGTTTACTGAGAAAGCACCGATTTTGCTGAAGAATTTATGCTTTTGCATCTGACGGTCTTCCATCATGGCACGCGCTTTCTGTTTGAATCGTTTCTGATTCAGAAGCAGCGGAATCAGGCCATCCCACCAGGAGGTGTGGTTCAGGTAATAGATGGTTCTGTTCTCTTTGGTGGGTTGGTACTGTTGATCAATCAG
>SKRK01000298.1 GCA_007118525.1 Balneolaceae bacterium | reverse complement strand
TGCTTGTGGCTTCCGGTATTATAGGTTTTCACTACGCGCTGCTGGGTTGTTTTATTGGAATCCTTACAATTGATGTTCTGACCTACTGGATGGGAAGGTGGATCGGAACACCGATTTTAAAATGGATTCCTTTCAGGTGGTTTATCAGCGAGAGTGATATTCAAAGAGCTAAGGATATGTTTGAATTCAGGGGTGCAGAGATTATTTTTGTGACACGATTTTTGCCCGGCACCAGGATGCCAACCTATTTGGCAGCAGGTATGCTAAAAACCAGCTTTGTATCATTTTTTGCATACTTTTTTATAGCTATTGCTATCTGGACGCCGTTGCTTGTTGGGGTAGCTGCGCTCATAGGTCAGCCGATGCTGGCTTATATGGAGCTCTACCAGGAATATGCTCCCTGGATAGTTTTGATCTTTATCGTGTTTATCTATCTGTTCATTAAATTCGGCATTCCGCTTGCTACAGTAAAGGGCAGAAGAGAGTTTTATGTTAAATGGGTAAGACTGAAGCAGAAGTGGATGCCTGACTCATAACTCTTCCATGATATATGAATAATTTTTTTTATCAGGATTTACTCAGTCTCTTTTGCTATCGAAAAACTGTTTTAAGAGATGTTGACAATCTGCCTCCATGATACCCTGAATTATCTCAACACGGTGATTTAAACTGTTGTTGGCAGTTATGTTAAACCTTGATCCACAGCCGCCGGCTTTTTCGTCCATAGCTCCAAATACCACTCGTTTCAGCTTTGACCATACTATTGCACCTGAACACATGGGGCAGGGCTCAAGTGTTACGTATAAGGTGCAGTTTTGCAGATATTTTTGCTCAAGATTAGCACAAGCTGCTGTAATCGCGAGCATTTCAGCATGAGCAGTTGGATCATTCAGCAGCTCTACCTGGTTGTAGCCCTTTCCTATGATCCTGTTTTCATGTACCACAACCGCTCCAACGGGCACTTCTTTTTCAGAATATGCCTTTTCGGCGAGCTTAAAAGCCTGAAACATAAATTTTTCGTGTAAATTCTTTGTAAGACGTTGATTTTCGTTAAACATTTGGTAAGAAAATGTTATGTTTAGTACTTATCATAAAACGTATTGCTGAACAGTTGTTTAGCCTTGTATGGCAGCATCAAATATAGAAAAATCAATTAAGGAATTACTATTGAACAGTGTTCGTTCGGTGAAAGATTTTCCAAAACCGGGGATATTGTATCAGGACATTACCCCCTTATTGCATGACAAATATCTTATTGAAATGACGTCAAGATTTCTTGCAAATCCATTTAGGGGAGTAAAGATTGATTATGTTGCCGGGTTGGAATCCAGGGGATTTTTATTTGGAACCAACTTGGCACAGGATCTTCACTGCGGGTTTATCCCAATTCGTAAACCGGGCAGATTGCCGGCGGAGACTGAATCTACAGAGTATATACTTGAATATGGAACAGATTCTTTGGAAGTTCATTCAGACTCCATATCGCCGGGAGATCATGTATTGATACACGATGATTTATTGGCAACCGGTGGTACATCAGCTGCGGCAACCCGATTAGTTCAGAAGCTGGGAGGGAAAGTTATCGGATACTCTTTTGTATTGGAAATTGAAAAACTTGAAGGACGACGAAGTTTGGATGCAACTGTACAATGTCACTCAATTTTATCAGTTTAGGGAACATTTCACCATTTTTTAAATAAATAACCGCAATCACTAAAACATCATAAAAACTACTATGGCAAAACCAACAATTACCACACTATCGCTGTGTGTTGCTCTTTTGTTTGGCGCTGCTGCCTGTGGGCCATCATTGGTTATTCAGAACGTGGATTACGCTCAACCATTAGAGAGCGTACTTTCACCGGATACTGAAAACCAGGTACACGATCAGCGCTACGCAATTAAGTTTAACATTTCAGGCATTCTTCAAGAGGAAGGAGTTTCATCAGTTGATGAAATACGACTCATCAGAAGCAGAGCCGGATACTATTTTGTTACAGCCAGCGGCTTTAACAATGTCTATGTTTTTGAAACGGATGAGTCCGAGCTTAAACTGGAAAATAAAATAGAAATAACAGCTAACGGATTGGGTCAACCCGCATTTAACCAGCGCGACAGCCACATTGAACTGGTGGACCTTGCAACCGGGAACACCTATAATCTTGATCACAACGGACTCAGATGAGAGGCAAAATTATGAAAAAATTATTAAGAACAGCTTTTTCTACAATGGCAGCTCTCTTGTTTGTAGCAAGTGCAACAGTAGTTGCACAGCAATCTGATTTTCAGATTCAGCAAGATTTCAGAGCGCAATACAATGAAGTCGTAAACCAGGTAGATACTGCAGTTTCAACCGATGAGTTGGTTGAAGTAGCTGCAGCTATTGATGCACTTGAAGCAGAGTACTCTGAGTACTCTTCAATTATCAATGCAGCCATTTATCCTGATACCTTTTCTAACCGAATCTCAGATCTGAGAAACCGGTATGCAGCAGGTCAAGCCAATGTGAGCACCATTGAGCAGCTCAATGAAAGAATTCGTGATCTCATGGCAGAGATTGATGAGTTCCGAGACAGGGTCACTCAAATGGATGAAGAAATTGCAGACCTGAAAGAGCAGATCGACCGATCATCAGCCAATGAAAGAAGACAGGCTGCCCTGATTCGTCAATATCGTCAAAACATAGAGCAACGGGATGAATTTGTATCCAATGTACTCGAGCAATTGATGACCCGATACCAGGAGCTGGATTCAGCTACTCAGGCAGAAATCGCTGATGCCGTTGAACGAATGAGCGATAATCCTATTGAACTGCTGAAAACCATGTTAGCTGAGTATACCAACCTGGCTGACCAAAACTCCGGTCTTGAAGCCCCCGACTTTGTAAGAATGCGGGCACAGCACGGATACTTTGCCGACATCTGGAACAGAATTGGCGAGCGTCTTGCTAATACATTTGCTCCCGACAACCCGGTTGAAGCTCGCCAGGAAGTAACCGATATGCTCGCAGCATGGCAGGCAAGTGTTGACAACAAGCTTTGGAACGCATTGACAACTGCATTTAATCAAAATGGCATTGAATTACCGCCATTTACAAGTGCAAGCACATTCAATAATGCACTGAACAGCTATGTGGATAACGCCATGGAAGTTAGCATGGAGAGCAACAATGAAGAGGACTACGAAGTTTTCAGAAATTTCAGCAACTACTGGAATAACACCGTTAAAGCACAATGGGGCGAACTTCTGGTGAATGGAAATATTCTTTCCAACTCACAAATTGCCGCTATTGATGTGAAACTGACTCAGTGGGGCGAAGCGGCTCAGCCAACATCGAACCTGATGTTCATCCTGTTTCTGATCAGTTTGGCAGTTATTATCGGATTGGTTGTCCTTCTGGTTACCAAAAAAAGCTAACCGGACTCTAAGTAAACCGGTTGAAATTTAAAAGCCACG
>SKRK01000363.1 GCA_007118525.1 Balneolaceae bacterium | reverse complement strand
TGGCTTTAGCGGTTTTGCAAAGTCCATGGTAACGAGGGTTGAGGCGGAGTTGAGTGTCGAGTCAATCGACGACATGATCGCCGCAATCAGGGCAACAAGAATCAGGCCCCGAAGCCCGATTGGGAGCAGGTCGAACAGAAGAACCGGGAAAATCAGGTCGGGAGTAAATCCTTCCATGGTTGGTAAATCGGGATAGAGAATAAGGGCGAAGATACCGGGAAGCACCATGATAAAGATGACAGGCAGCTTCAGGAACCCCGCAAAGAGCGCCCCCCAGCGTCCATGATCAAGGCTTTTAGCTCCTAAAACGCGCTGTACCATAAACTGGTTGGTACACCAGAAGTAGAAACCAAGCAACGGAATACCAAAGAGTAATCCGGGCCAGGGAAGAAATGGATCGGAGGCCGGCTGTATCAGGCTGAGCATTCCCTCATCCACAGACGTTGTAACAACTTCCCAGGAGCCTACTTTACCAAATGCCAGGGCGGAAATCAGTACTGCACCCAGCATCAGCAGTACAGCCTGAATGGTATCAGTGTAAACAACCGCTTTTAAACCACCTAAAATGGTGTAGGCGCCGGCCAGAAGAGCGAGAATGACTACCGATAACGCAAAAGGCACGGAAGGGTAGAGCAGAAAGATAACAAGGGCACCGGCATAGAGCGCGCCTGCAGTATCGATAAAGATATTTCCCAGGATGGTAAACCCGGAGAAGTAGTAGCGCGAGCGGCTGTCGTACCGTCGCTCCAGGAATTCCGGCATGGTGAATACCTGGCTTTTTAGCAGCAGCGGCAGCAGGAAGATGGTGAAGAAGATGAGCACAATGGCGGCCATCCACTCATAATTAAAAACGGAAACCCCCGTACCGTAAGCGCTGCCGGCCATACCAATCAGGCTGGTTGACGACATGTTGGAGGCAACCAGTGAGAACCCTATAAGAGACCATGTAAGTGATCGGCCGGCGAGAAAGTAGTCTTCTGTGTCATCCGTATTCCGGGATACCCAGATACCGATCCAAAGTATGACAACGATGTACACAAAGATTACTGTAAAGTCGATCCAATGCAGAGAAAAATCAGGCATGAATATTTCAGGTTAGATTAGAAGACACAATAATTACCCTAAAGAACTTGAATTAAAACTCACCCAATTAAAGAAAAAAAAGTAAGTAGTAAAAATGGATGTAAAAAAATATTTTTTAAGTGGTTAAATATCAGCTATGATTGGCTTGCTGATTAATATCATACCATGGGTAAGGATGGATAGTTGAAAGGCAATAATAACGGTAGCTACCCGGCGTGGATCAAAAATAGTGCAGGTTTTTTCTGCAGATCCGGCATTTCAGCCTCTCTCCACTGGTGAACCGTTCGGGTTTTAACAAACTCGTCCGTTTGAGTGAGGTTACAGGCAATACAAAGCCTGGTGCCCGGACGCAGTTTTTCAAGAAGAATTTTAAAGAGGATCTCATTTCTGTGGGGAGTTTCCATAAAGATCTGTGTTTGATCTTTTTGAACGGACTCCTGCTCCAATTCTGAAAGCTCTCTAACTCGCTTCGAGTCGTTTAGCGATAGGTAGCCGTGAAAAGCAAATCTTTGCCCATTCATTCCAGAGGCCATAAGAGCCAACAGGATCGAGGAGGGGCCAACCAGAGAAATTACAGGATGGTCGTTTTCATGGGCCAATTTTACAAATTTAGCACCGGGATCTGCAACCCCGGGTGCTCCGGCCTCCGACATCAGTCCCACGTCCTGATCTTTCAACAGCTGCAAAAAACTGAAGATCTCCTGGTCGGGTGTTTTTTTGTTTAGTACCCTCATGGTCATCTGATAATCGGGAACCGGATGCTTAATCCATTGGAAAAAACTTTGAGTGGTTTGCGGTTTTTCAACCAGAAAGCAGCTTAAGTTATGCACCGTCTTAATCGTATGTTCGGGAAGCACAAGATTCTCCTTGCGTTTGCCAATTGGGGTGGGAATCAAAAAGAGCTTATTTTTTTTCATTCCTCAACATTTTCAGGGTCGAGCCGCTCTATTTCCAGGATATCTTCACCATCCACGATTCTCTTCCTCGCAAACCTGGAGGCAAAAAACGAGATGATTAACGTGACAACCAATCCGAATCCGGTTACTCCAAGGTTCACTTTAATGACGCTTTTTTGCAGTTCGTAAACCGGCATCATTACAATAGGATTGAAGGAGCTCTCCATGTATCGGACCGGGATCAACTCAGAGTTCATGATGACCTGAGCCATCTGAACGGGTAAGGCAAGTCTCTCTTCGACTACAGTTCCATCATCAATAGAAAAATTCAACACAACATACCCATTTGTTTGCGCCGCAATCTGTTTAACATCAAAATCAGTTACACTTGCAACGTAACTGTCGCCGTTGTCGAAGGTAGATTGAATGCCGTGAAAGGCAGCAAACTGATACCCGGTCTGCACCAGGAAATAGACCGGTAAAAGCCAAACCAAATATATAAAGTAGTATTTATTCATTTATGATCGTCAAACGTGTGGGTGAATCTTGCTGCCGGATCTTGGTAAAGATATGTCTCTTTAGGGGTTTAAATTAACCATTTCATTGTGCTGTTGCACAACTCGTTTCATTCGCTCTATCATGGCCGGGTCGTAAATGAGCCGCTGCTGAAAATCTTGGTGCATGTGATTGCTCGACATGTGAAACCAGAATGCAATCGGCAGCCGGTCAAAAAAGATGGCTTGAACAGTGGTGTCTCCGGTGTAAGAGGAAGTTCCAAAATCGATACCATTCAGAATGCCGAGACGGTTGTCAAACATAGCGCCATAGTCTGTAAAATCTCTTCGTATCTCCCTTTGCTGTTCAAGAGGCCAGCGCATCCAGTTTTTCATTTGGCGCCCTACAGACTCGTTTACGGAGCTGAAATTCCAGATATCCTTAAGAAGATTGACCATCTCATTAGCCGTGGTTTTTGGGAACAGTATTAAGGCATTTCGCTCTTCTATGAAGGAGTTTCCCAACCGGTTTCTTCTGAGGTACTCAGAAATACGCTCTCTCTCCTCATCGTCAGTAACAAATCTGTGGGAGAGATTTTCCACATGTTTGCGCCACTCTTCATGGGGTGCGTCAGTCCATGTTCCGATAATTCCATCGTTTGGGAGCTCCTGAATGCCCGGCGAAATTGCAAGATAGAGCCCGGAAAAGGGCAGCGGCATTTCCGTGTTATCAAGGTTAAAAATTTTGTGTAAGTGATCCCAAATGGCCCCGTCCAGTTTCCACCATAGAAAGTCGGAAAGAGCAAGGTCATTAAATTCAGCTAAAAGCCTCAGTGCATTCTGCAGTGAGATTGTTGAACCCTCAATCCAGCCGCGATTTTGAGCTTCACGAAACGATTGACGATGAACAGACTGATCTACGTCGGGGAGCTGGTACCTGGAGACCTCATTCCAGTCTATCATCTCATCACCGGAATAGGTGCCCTTATCCAGCTCCAGGGCGTAGGCCAGAAGAATCAGGAAATTGGTTGTTGTTCCCATCACCCTGGGTACATCGGATTGGTATAGGATCAAAGAGTCGGGAGCCCCAATTACATGACTGGCAATCGAGACATTCTGAGGGTTCTCGGCTATGTATTCGCTGAGGCCTCTAAGTGAATAGGTTTTTTCCACCCACTCGCTTCCTTCCGCCATCGCCTCGCGGTTGTCGATAAAGGTGCTAAACGACTTCCAGTTCATTCCAAAAATAAATCCGAAAATAACGACTGCAGTCAGAAAAAATGCAGCGAAAAATTTTAATATTCTCATTGGGTATCTAAAATTCTAATCCTGTTGAAAAATAGTTTCAACATCTACGAAAAATAACGGTTTTATGTGTGTATTAAATGAAATTTTATCACTCTTTAATTCGAAAAAAAGTGGTTTACCTGAAGAAGCCGGTAAGATTGCCGGGTCTGATCTCTCATGTAAACGAATGCATGATACTCCTGGGGGGTAAATGTAAACCGGCTGTCGAAAGCGAGGTCATCAATCCTGTTGTTATCAATCAGGACATATTTGTAGTGATAGCTTCCTGTTTTAATAACCGCAGAACCCTGCCATCTATCGATATCACTGAGGTAATTCATTTTTGAGCCGGAGTGTATCGTCCAGTTATTAAAGTCACCCACAACATGTATTTCGGCGCCGGGGGGAATTTCCTGCTCGTGATCGAGCCTGAAAAACACATTTGCATAGCGTGCGTCCAGGCCCGGATCGGGAAAACCGGTTCTTGCATTTATGTTTCGGGGTGGCTGATTCGAAAACCCTTCAGAGTCGTCATTCAGGATAACAACAGGAATGTCTGTAGTCAGGTCAACTTCAGCCACTTGCTCAACCTGTTGTGATATTCTGCCGAGCGAGAGCCATCTGAATTCATAATCTCCCACAAAACTGCTTTCACGCCTCATTTCAAACTGAACGTGATCGAGGGCTGAAAAGTCTAGTTCATTCGACCTTTCGGCTCTGCCCCAAAAGCGGTTTTGCACATAATAAAATTGAAGGTCGAACTGCGGCTGATCCAGGAAATAGGGAGGTTCAAATCTGCTAATCGGATAGTGTCTTGTTCTGAGGTCCTGCCGTGGAGTGAGCTGCCTGTCTACGGAGGATCTAATTACTCCTTCATTTTCATAAACATAAAAAGGCATGGTAAAGAGCAGGTTTCCGGTATCGGTATCTTCAATACGGATCATGTAATTGCCGCTGTGCCGGAAAGAGAAATCGCGGTTTGGGAAATTGTAGATGAACTGCCTGTATCCCGGCTGCCTGTCGCGACTCAACTGGCCGCCACTCAGGGTCAGCATGTAAAATCCGTCTATAAATCTTTCAGGGGGAAGGGGTGAGCGAGACCAGTCGGGGTTGTGATGCGAAAAACTGATGCGAAACTGGCGCGAATCAAGCCCAAGGGTTTCAAATCGAAGCTGAAGCTGTTGGTCGCTGTTAAGCCTGATGATTGGAGCTGTGTTAACATTTTCTTTTATAAAAAGTTGAGGTGAAAACACATACTCACTGATAAACAATTGATTAGGGGGATTGAAAATATTTTCTAACCCGGTAACTTCCGGGGGCTCCCGGGTATACTCTGCGCTTTTTTCGAACAGTGTACAACCACTGAGGAAAACGAGTGATATAAACCATGAGATCGATATTAAATATTTTATCAAAACAGGTATATGATTTTCAGAGGTAATATTGCCCTTCAAATACAAAATTAGCGGGGCCTTCCAATTTGATTTTACTGTATCTCTTGTTTTCATTGTTAAACGAAAAGTGTACCAACAGCGTGCCGCCTCTCACTTTAACCCTATACTTAAATTTACCATCACCGGATTGCTGCAGGTGATGCCACGCCAGCGCCGATGAAATTGCGCCCGTGCCGCAGGCTAAAGTGAGATTTTCAACGCCCCTCTCATATGTTTGCAGGCAGAGATTATTGGCATCTATGCCTGCAATAAAGTTTACATTGGTGCCCTTCGGTTTGAAATTATCGTGGTTTCTGAGATATCTTCCCTCAGATATCAGCTTGGGTTCATCTTCAAGCTGTTCAGGCTGCAAGGCACATACAATATGCTCGGTGTTGGTGTATACGTCCAAAAGCGCCATACCGGCAGCCTTCTTTTCTATAACGGCTGTTTCCAGTGGAAAATTGATCACCACGCTCTTTTTTTTAACCGAAGCACGATAAATCTTATCGTGAACACGAAACGTAAATTTTTTAGGAGACCCAAGGGTTGTGGCAAAAGCGGCAAAACACCGGGCCCCATTGCCACACATACCGGCATCACTTCCATCAGGATTTTTATAGAGCATAACCAGGTCGGCCTTTTTGGTTTCATCAAAACTGAGAGCAATGAGCCCGTCGCTGCCAATCCCGAACTTTCTGTTGCAAAGGAGAGGTGCAATTTCACTCATACGCTCGTCCGGCATTTTTAGAGAACGGTTATCAAACAGGATAAAATCATTTCCTGCTCCCTGCATTTTAGTGAAAGAGAGTGTTGTTTGTGTCATTAGATTTTATTCAAATAGAGCGGGAAGATGTCGCCAGTTCTCTTCTTTTGAGATTACCGGCTCAAGACCTCTCATTAAATGTGCGAACCTTAAAGCAAGTGCTGTGAAAATATATTTAAACTGTACGTTTTGATAAAGTAACCTTTTCAATTGCTGAAGATGATCTATCATATCCTCCAGGCGGGCGTTTTCCATCGAGTCGCAAAACTTTTTAATAACCTCTATCTGGTCGATATTAATGATCAATGCTTCATTGCGTGAGGCCCTGTAGACCATGATATCTCGCAGGAGCTGTTCAAGCGTATTGCAGAGGGCAATCTGGTTTTCCGTATTCAGGCTGCTGTTCCACTCTTTAATGATCTTCAGCAATACAGGAACATCCTGGGTATAAGAGTATCGCAAAAACTCAATCGTCTCTTTTCGGGTTTGCTGCAGCGTCTCTACGTCATAAAAGCGGGTGAGTGAGTAGTTGCCATCCGAAAGACGGGCCAGAAAAGATGCATCCTCTTCAGATTTTCCATCATGCTTCACCAATCCATCCTTAATCTCCTCGTCGGTAAGCGGGCTGAGCCTGATATGCTGGCACCTGGAGATAATGGTGGGGAGCAGCTGATCGGTTTTGGACGCGGTCAGAATAAACAGAATGTTATCAGAGGGCTCCTCAAGAAGCTTTAAAAAGGCGTTGGCCGACTCTTTACGCATGGTATCAATTCCCGTAAGAATCACCACAACGCGCCGGCCTTCATTTGGCTTATAAACGGTTTTGGGACGGATATCTTTATGGTAGTATTCAATGGAGTAAAAGGCCCTTCGATTTTTGGATGAATCGGGATCGGTAAGGGCAGGGCGAAGGCTAAAGTCTACAATTTCGTACGGGTCTTTTGAGAGCATTTCAAGCCGAACCTGGAGTTCTGTTGTGCCCAGATTGGACGGCAGCGGCAGAAAAACATGAATATCGGGGTGGGTATACCAGCTCGACTTTTTTGATACAGCAGCTCCCTTCAGGTCGGTAAGGTGATCCACGCCGTTTACAATCTCCGCTATTGCAAGGGCAAAAGCCGTTTTCCCAACACCATCAGGCCCTGTAAGGAGATAGGCATGACTGAGTCTTTCTGACTGCAGCATCCGCTCTGCCTGAAGGCGGGCACTTTTTTGGCCCACCAGCCTGCGGTCACCAAAAGTGATATCTTTTGTTATATAGCTCATCTATTCTTCCCAAATAAAATCAAATAAAAGCACGCCTGCAGCGATGGTTGCCCCGCAGTATCCGATAAGAGCAGCCAGATCATTAAGCTCTGAACCGTCTGTTCCGTCAACCAGTGCAATTTTGGTCGTTTGCGTTAAAATCAACAGAAGGGGCACAAGCAGTGGTATACAAAGTACTGAAAAAACGGCGCCTTTTCGATCCGCTTTTGCAATCATTGCCGAAGTCATGGTGGTAACTGACGAGAGCCCCGCTGCTCCAAAAAAGATTGAATAGATCAGGTAAGACGGGCTTACAACCGGCAGGTTCATCATGATCATGTAAAAAAAGAAGGTGAAAATGTGGAGAAGCAGCAGAAAAAGAAAATTGTAAAAGAGCTTTCCAACATACACATCCGTGGCTTTCGCATTGAGCTGCAGCAGGTCCCAGGTTTTCTTCTCTGTTTCTTGTACAAAAGATCGCATCATTCCCGTCATTGCCGCAAAGAGGATAATGATCCAGACCAGGCCGCTCTTTGGAGTGGGGTCGAGCTGATCGGCGCGTAAGGTAAACAGTACCAAAAGAAGTGCCGCTCCGGTAAAAGCAAGCAGCGTGTTGATTGCGTACTTCGTGCGCAGTTCCTGGGTAATCTCTTTTTTAAGTATGGTAACTGATGATTTCAGCATGGGTATGATCGTTTCGACAGAGCGTATAAAGGTACTAAAAAATTAGTGAGGGGATTAAAGTGAATTCACTTTTTCTTTTGAAGAATATGCCAATTGCTCCCTATATTGGCATGATGTAAAATGATGAGTCTGAAAACATATTTATGAATATCTATTCACTTTTGAACAAATCAACCATTCTTGCCAATCTGAAAGTGAGCTCTAAGGAAGATTTGATAAACAAAATGGTTAACACGCTTTCAGAGCAGCTGGATGAAGGTCAACTCGAGGAGATTCGCAAATCGGTTTTAGAAAGAGAAGAGATTATGTCGACCGGGGTAGGGAAAAATCTTGCTATTCCTCATGGAAAAGTAAAGTCGATTGAGTGCAACTACGCAAGTTTCGCTATTCTGGAGGATCCTATTGATTATGACTCCATTGATGGAAAACCGGTTCAGCTGGTTTTTTTACTTGTAGGTCCGGAGGCGAAAAATAGCGCACATATCAAGCTTTTAAGCCGTATTTCCCGTTTGATGAACAGTACCACATTCAGGGAAGAGCTGGAGAAATGTGAAACTCCACAGGAAATCTATGATACCTTTCACAAAGAAGAAGAACGCTACTTCGGAAATTGATACCTTTCTGCATGAAATTTAAAAATGCAGTTCTCCTCATATTTTGCGTGCTACTGTCTGTTTTATCAGCCCGGGGGGCTGTATATGCGCAGGTTTCATCACAGATAGAGTATATCATAGACCGCAGTCAGGCCAATAATGCTTTTTGGGTGGTGCAGGTACGCGACAGCAGCGGAAACGTGCTTGAAGATCTGAATGGGGATAAACTCATCCGGCCGGCATCAAACCTTAAGCTTGTCAGCTCCGGGGCATTTCTTGAAAATCTTGGGCCGGATTACACCTTCCAAACCGTTCTTTACGGCAGGGGCTACCAGGATGGAGATCGCTGGCGGGGCGACCTGATCATTAAAGGAGCCGGCGACCCTTCAATAAACGGTGAATTCTACAATGACGATCCTCTCTTCCTGTTTGAAAAATGGTACCAGGTGTTCGATTCATTAGGTATTACACATATCGATGGTAACCTGGTTGCGTTCGACGGCATGTTTGATGATGTTCCCTATCCAAAAGGGTGGGAGTGGGATGACCTCTCATACTACTATGCTCCTGAAATCAATGCGCTCTCGTTTAATTCGAATGTTGTAAACCTTGAGGTGAGGGCTGATGGTGAGATCGGTTCCACACCATCCATTCAGTGGTTTCCATTCAATACTCCCTATGTAGAATTTATAAATGAGCAGGTAGTAACACCGTCGGGCACCCGTTTCAACGAATCGTACCGGAGAATTTTAGGCACCAATACCATTATTTTACGAAGTACCCTGCCCCGCGGCTATTATGAAACGGAACCGCTCTCTATCATGGCGCCTTCTCTATACTTTATCGATACATTTGCCAGATTTCTGAATGATGCCGGAATAAGAGTTAGCGGACAGCTTCTTGTGGATAACGACTACTACTCCTGGAGTGATGAAGGCCTCAGCGTTTTAGATATACACACATCTGAATCGGTAGGCCGAATGGTGCAGTGGCTGAACCGCGAGAGTGATAATTTTTATACGGAAATGCTCTCTAAAACGATGGCGGCTGAGAGATTCGGAGTTCAGGGATCTACGGATCTTGGGCTCAAGGTGATTAAAGATTTTATGCACACCACAGGCTTTGATACGCTCTCGGTATCCATGCGCGACGCATCCGGTATGGCTCCGGCTACACTTGTAAAAGCATCCGACATGAACCGCTACCTGATTACGATTCAAGATAAACCGTGGTTTGACGTGCTTTTTGAGTCACTCTCTATTGGCGGAATGAACGGAACCCTGGGCCATCGGTTCAGAAACAGCAGCGTAAATGGAAACTTCTATGGAAAAACAGGTTTTGTGTCTGGAGTTCGCTCCTTAACTGGTTATCTTCGAACAAAATCGGGTAACAGAATAGCTGTTACTATTGTTACCAATAACTACACGGTTCGAACAGCACACGTGGATTGGGTGCATGAAAGAGTTCTTGACTATCTCTACAACAGTTACTAAGCATGGCAGATAAACCCCTCATACTCATTACAGATGATGAAAAGAGTATCCGCAATATTTTGCGTGATATTCTTGAGTTTGAAAACTATGGAGTGGAAGAGGCCGAGAATGGCGAGGAGGCTCTTTCTGCTGTTGCAAATAAACCGATCGATCTGGTTATATGCGATATTAAAATGAAGGGGATGGACGGAATTGAAGTACTTGAAAAGATTAAGAGCAGTAAACCTGAAGTTCCTGTTATCATGATATCAGGGCATGGCACGATCAAGATAGCCGTTGATGCCGCCAAGAAGGGTGCTTTTGATTTTCTTGAGAAACCCCCCGACTTGAACCGTTTGTTGATTACGGTTCGGAACGCTCTGGACAGCAGCAAGCTGAAACGGGAGAACCGTCAGATCAGGACGGAACTGCACGGTGTTAAAGAGATTATTGGTGATAGCCCTGAAATTGAGAGAATTAAAAAAACCATTGAGAAGATTGCGCCAAGCAACAGCCGGGTGCTCATTACCGGAGAGAATGGAACCGGAAAAGAGCTTGTGGCCCGCTCTATTCACACACTGAGCAATCGTGCCTCGAAAAAATTTGTAGATGTTAACTGCGCCGCCATTCCTTCCGAACTCCTTGAAAGTGAGCTTTTTGGACACGAAAAGGGAGCCTTTACCGGAGCCACTCATCAAAGAATAGGCAAGTTTGAAATGGCGCATGAAGGAACCCTGTTTCTGGATGAGATCGGAGATATGAGCCCGGATGCGCAGGCAAAAGTTCTAAGGGCACTGCAGGAGAACCAGATCATGAGGGTGGGTGGTACGGAGACGGTAAAAGTGGACGTTCGCGTTATTTCAGCTACCAACAAAGAGCTTCAGCAGGAGATCGAAAACGGTAATTTCCGGGAAGATCTTTTTCATCGCTTGAGCGTAATTCCAATCCACCTGCCGCCATTAAGGGAACGAAAGGGTGACATCCCAACCCTTGCAAAATTGTATCTGGCCGGCCTGGGAGATGAGGATATTGTTTTTGCAGGCAAGTCATTTTCAGATGACGCACTTGAAGCATTGAAAAAACAGACCTGGTCGGGAAATATCCGTGAACTGCAAAATGTGGTGGAGCGGCTGGCGCTTCTGGCACCTGAAGATGTAATAACAGCAAAAGATGTTGAACAGCTGGTAATAAACAGAAAGCAGCAAAAACAGGTACTGAATGATCTGATTAATGATACAGACACCTTTCAGCAGTATAAGGAGGAGGCCGAACGGCTCTTTCTGATCAAAAAACTGGAAAAGTACGACTGGAATGTTTCTGCTACCGCCGAGGCTATAGATATCCAGCGAAGTCATATTTATAATAAAATGAAGAAGTATGATATTGAAAGATGAGTTATCCCGAAATTTCATTTATAAACCTGAGGTCTTTTTATAACATCTCGATTGAGGCCCTGAAAGTTCCCCTCCTTTTCATGGAGGGGAGCCTGTTTTTTCAAAGTATTAGAGTTGACCCGCAGGGATCCCTTGGGCTCATTTTTTGAACGCACAAGCGAAACTCAGATAAAAACGAACTAATTTAATAGGGCTGTCAGATTCAACCTGATCTATAGATGGTTGGCACTGAGGGCCTCGAATCCTGAATCCTGAACCTTGCCAATGTCCGCACAACTGATTGATGGAAAAAAAGTATCGACAGAAATTAAAAAGCAGATCCGGGAGGATGTGGAAAACTGGGTACTGGCCGGAAACCGCCGTCCATTCCTGAAAGTGCTGCAGGTTGGCAACGATCCGGCATCCACGGCTTATATCAGGGCTAAAACGCGATCTTGTTCTGAAGTGGGTATAGATACCGATACCGCCCACCTTCCCGATACAGTATCGGCCAGGGAGCTGAAATCGGTGATCAGGTCATTTAATAATGACGACTCCATCGACGGCATTCTTGTACAGCTGCCGTTGCCGTCACATCTCTCATCACATGATGTAATTGAGAGCATTGATCACCGGAAGGATGTGGATGGGTTTCATCCGATGAATGTTGGACGATTGTCTGTTGATCAGCCCACGTTCAAGTCGTGCACACCGGCCGGTATTTTTGAGCTGTTTAAGTACTACAGTATTCCCACCAAAGGGAAACATGCTGTGGTGGTGGGAGCGAGCAATATTGTTGGAACCCCAATGGCAGTAATGCTGTCGCGTGAAAACAGCTCCGGCAAGGCAACTACTACCATTTGCCACAAGTTTACAAGGGATATCACCATCCATACCATTACCGCCGATATTTTGGTTGTGGCAGCCGGTCAGCCTAACCTTATCAAAGCTGAAATGGTGAAGGAGGGAGTTGTAATTATAGACGTGGGTATTAACCGAATTGCAGATGAGACCAGTGAAAAGGGGTATAAACTGGTAGGTGACTGCGATTTTGATAGCCTGAAGAAGAAAGCCAGCTGGATTACACCGGTACCGGGAGGGGTTGGCCCCATGACTGTTGCCATGCTGATGAAGAATACCTTGCTTGCGGCCAAAAAATCGATCTATCCGGAAGAATGATTTTGATATTAAAT
>SKRK01000175.1 GCA_007118525.1 Balneolaceae bacterium | reverse complement strand
CATGGACAAATAGCAATGAGTTTGACGTTACCGGCCTCTCGTACGACAGGGATGGCAACATACAAGCGCTTTCACGCCGCTTTGAAGGGCTCAAAACCTACTCCTACAGCTACACATCCGGAACAAATCGACTGGCTGAAGTCGAAAAAAATAGTAACCCCATTGGTTTTACTTACGATGCAAATGGCAACGTGGTCACCATCGGAGGAGATTATGGTATCACAGGAACCACATACGACTGGCGAAATCTACCGGATTCCATAGAAAAGAATGATACCACGACCTACAACTACCGCTACGACCATGCCGGGCTACGCGTCTACAAGCAGGAAGGTGACAACATTCATACCCTGCGAGGAGCCTTTGGCGAGGTGCTGGCCACCTACAAGAACGGCTCTTTGGATTACTGGAACATCGTTCGCCCGGACGGAACTGTGATTGGAAGAAGAGAAGGATCAAACAGACTATATTACCATCGCGACCATCTGGGCAGCACCCGTGCCGTGGTAAATGCTTCAGGCAGCGTGGTGCAGACCTATGATTATTATCCGTTTGGTTTGGAGATGCCTGGACGTAGCCTGACCTCGGGTTCAACGGCCAGGGAGCGGTTTACCGGCCACGAAAGGGATGAAGAGGTTGGTTTGGACTATATGCAGGCCCGGCGGTACGCCCCGGAGTTCGGGCGGTTTTTGAGTGTGGATCCGTTGGCGGATATATATCCTGGTCATACACCCTATCACTATGTCTTAAATAACCCATTGAGTTTTATCGATCCAACCGGTGAAATTGTTATTAAGTCCGACAGAGTAACCAGGGTAACTCAAAGAAGAGCAGTAGGTGCACAATTCATGAGATTCGCCCCAGTTACCTCTCAGGGTGTTTTTGCCGGAACCATAAGACGAGGAGATCCGAGTTTTCAGAATTCGGCTATGGATAATGTTACATTCGGATTTGGAAGTTTTCTGCGGTTTGCCCGTGCCGGAGCTTCTTTTATCAAAGGATTAACGAGTTCGGAGCGGATCGTGCTCAGAACTTCCGAAACGCTTATCAGTGACGGTTCATCAGCTCTTCTGAGCGGAATTACAGCCGCCGCACAAAGTGCATTGATCGACGATTTTAATTCCATTAAGGGAGATGAATTAATCTTTAGTGTTTCAACCAGTCTGCTTACACCCGGTGGAAACCAGCTTGGAATACTCAGCGGTTCGGGGGGGACATTTCTTCCAACATTATTGGCTGAAAATGAATTAGGAGTTGCTGGGATTGCTGAAACTTTACAGAGAAGTTTTGGAGCTCTACAACAAGTTGTTCAGCAGTTTCTGGACACGGGGGCCGATTTATCAAATCGTAGTAATGAGAGGGAGTTACGAAGGCTTTTATTTCGAAAAGTACAGGAATTAAATAGGGGATTGGATGAAAGTAACTGAGAAACTAAAGTTTTACTGGATCTTATGGGTTTTATTTCCGGCAGCTCTGGCAGGCTGTGGGGAGCCTTCTGAAATGGAGATGGAGGTTCCAATCCCCGGTAAGCTGGTTTATGTTGAGGATTTTGCCGGGCGCCATGGCGTGCTTGCGGGTCGATTCGGGGATCTGGTTTTGATTGACGGCAATAAGAACCGGCGATATGCCCTGACGGATGATCACTATTACTATGCATATCCCAATCTGGTAAATAACGGAAAAGAGGTTTGGTTCGAATCGAAAAGAGGCGACGATCTGTGGCCGGCAGGCTTGGGCAGTCGGAGCGATCTGTACAGCCTTGATGTGGAAACCCGGCAAGTCCGCAATATCCGCGATTCACTTTCCACTGTTTTTGGAGTACCGCTGGAATTAGGCATATCCAAATTCTCTGTTTCTCCCTCAGATACAAGAGTTGTTTTTAGCATGAGAGATCGAAATAATCCAGATGAAAGTTCATTAACTTCTTTTTTTTACATTGGTAAAGATGAGCAGCATTTAAAAAGAGTAGAAAACAGATTAACAAGAGAACCTATAGATCATACGTTTTGGGCACATGATGAATCAAAGATTGCCTATGAAATGATGGTGAGGTATGGACTTGTTTATACATATGATATTGAAAACCAAGAGCACCGGAATCTGTCCAATGACTTTCTTGAGTCTATATCCCGCGTGTTTTGTAGGTCCGGCTCCTGGCAAAATAACAAGGGGTTTGTATATATGTGCAGGGAGAATGTGGGAAATCGTTCTATAATTTATAAATACAACTATGAAGAGGATGCTTCAACTATTATTGCAGAGATAGTAAAGGACAACTTTTTAATTCGATCTTTACATATCAGCCGAGATGGAAACTATCTTGTCTTTATTGGAAGAACAATGCAGAATTACAAGATCCTCAAATCTGCCATTTATGTCTATGATCTTGAAACCGATGAAATGGAGTCTTTTGCAGTGAATAAAAGAGAAAAACGCTGGCTTAGATGGTATGAGGATTTATGAGAAGCATGGAACTCAATTCAGCGGTTTGCTCTCCAACGGTGATCACCCCGGCCGGCACTTCTCACGATAATGTGGCTGCATTATTTTAAGCAGATAGTCATCGATATCATCTCTTTTTCCACCTTGCAGGGTTCTGTGAAGTGTGGAATATAGCTGCAATAATGATCTCATTTTGCCTGACTCTGTAGTGAATACCGTAAGGGAAAATATCCAGGAAACACACCCTCGTTTCTCCATATCGTATTGGAAATTGTAATGGATTATTCAGGATAGACCCAAAAGCGCTCTTAACACTTTCTTCAAATTGCTGACCGAGGCGGGTCTCTTTTTCCTCGTACCATATAAATGCCTCATGCAGATCTTTTTCCGCAGCTTTGGCAATGGTGAGAGTCATTATCTCCGGAATATTTCTTTCTCGGCTTCTTCCCAGTTACGGATACTCATTTCTCCACTGTCTATAAGTTTCAAACGTTTATTAACTTCTTCCTGCTGTTCATCCGGAATCACGATATCATCCTGTACTTCAAATCCCAGCTCTTTCATCAGCTCCAGAAAGAATCCTAATTTTTTATCCGGAATTTTTAACGTTACTTCTTTCATGATATGCTGCTATATGTACTTGTTAAACGTGGAACAAGGCTTATTTAACATACAGAAAATTTCAGAAAGGTGGTAAAAGATTATAATGTCAGGCATCCTTGCGTGAGCCTGCTCAACATCAACCCCGAAATTTCGGGGGCATCGGCAGCCCATCGGTTCAGCGCCCGCTATACTTACCTGGCCAACAGCAACATTCACCGGGCCGAATACCGCCAGCCCTCTTCGCCACACAGCCACAAACGATATCGTTATACCCACACGGGAGCCTGTACTGAGCGGAGTCGAAGTAACAACCGCAACCAGCTAACCGGTGCTAATTACAACTACCTGAGTGGCTCAACATGGACAAATAGCAATGAGTTTGACGTTACCGGCCTCTCGTACGACAGGGATGGCAACATACAAGCGCTTT
>SKRK01000034.1 GCA_007118525.1 Balneolaceae bacterium | reverse complement strand
TCATTTCTTGCAAACCGGGAATACGGGAAACTCATGACAAATAGCACCCTCTGGCGTTCATAATGCTGTTTTATACATTTACCGGAACAGAGGTATGAACTGAAAATCATGAATAGCCACTTGATGTGAATGCATTTTCATGAAATCAATTACAAGTCTACCTTATAGTCGACGAAAATGCGCTGTTCAGTCACGGTTTCAATAAAATCGATGGCTTTTTTATGATGAGGGTTTCTCGTGTACATCTTAAAATCAAGGTCGGTTTCAAAATCGCATATTAAAACAACATCAAAGGCCTCATTTTGATCGTGAGAGATTTGAACACCCACTTCCACAGCCTTAATTTCGTCAATATTGGTGCGAAGACCTTCCAGAATCAGTTTAAGTTTCTCGGCATTCTTCTTTTTGGTTGCACCTTCTGCTTCATCTTTTAGTTTCCACATTACAATATGGCGTATCATAACGACTCCTTTGTGTTTGAAATTTCAGGTTTGATTACCGTCTTAAGGCAAATTCCCAATCATTGGCATCTACTTCATTTTCTACACTGTAGAGAATATCCATAGAATATACACCAACTGCCCATAAAAAATATTTGGCATTTTCGGGACGATTTTCAGCGGTCCATCTGTAAACAGACAAATATCCAAGGGCTACCTGTTCAAGCTGGAGATCTGTGAGTTGATCCGGGTCGGCATCTGAGGGGATAGTAAGGTTTTCCTGAGCCCGGATAAAATCCGGATTGTTATACTGCTCTTTATTCAGTTCATAAATAACCGGCCACAAAAAAGGATCGCCCATTTGAGTATCTGCAATTGTCCAGTGCGATTCACCGGCCAGTACCGAATGGGGTTGCAGTTCAAAAGGGAATGGATCACCGTCCGGTTGCGGTACAGCTTCAGGCTCTACGGTAACTTCTTGTTCAGGTTCCGGGTCAGGTACGGCAGGCGGCTCCGGTGTTACCACCTCTTCATTTTGCGTTGTGGCAACTTCTGCAGGGCCCTCAGTTCGCTGCATCATTAAAAAGATGATCAAAATTGCGATGGCTACAATTACGGCAGCCGCTGTATAGGTCCAGTTCATTCCTGATGATTTCTGAGCTTTTTTCTTAAGCGGGGCTCTCTTTTTTTCGTCCTTCTTTATCGGTTCAGCGGGAATTTCATGGCGCTTCTCCTTAAAGATATCTTCAGGTAATAAATCTGCCTCTTCGCGACTCTCTTTCGGCTCTGCTACCGGTACCGGTACAGGTACAGGCCTTTCGATAAGCATATCTTCACCATCATCAACCTTCGGATCTTCTATATCTTTAGCAACATCTCGATCCTCTTTCGGAGGTTCTTTTTTTGGTGAGAACTTTAGTTTGGGTACGGGTATGATAAGCTTCCCGGTTCCTCTTTCATCCTTTGGCTTCTCCGTTACTTTTATTTGAACATCATCCGGTAGAGTCTCTTTCTTCTGCTTCTTAACCGGGGTGTCATCGAGGACTTTGGTTTTTAATTTCGCATAAGGCCGGTTAACCTGCTCCCGAAGGTCTTTGTACGGCTTAAACACAATCTTATTTTGGCCGGGTATGGTAATCTCCTCCCCGGTTTGTGGATTCACGCCTTCACGTTCGTTCATCCACCTGAGTTCGAATTTTCCGAAACCGGAGATACTTACAGATCCGCTCTTCTTCAGACCCGATTCAATGATCTGGACGAGTTCGCCGATAAAGCTGTTGGTTGCGTTTTGACTCTGTTCCGACTGCTTTGCAATCAGTTCAACCAACTCTTTAAAAGTAATTTTTTCACTCATCTTCGCGGCCTGTAAACTTAAGTTCACTTTTCAGGCCACTTGCCGGCGAAAACTCTACAACTCGTTTAGGGGGTACCATTAGATAGGCATCGTGATGCGGGTTATAGACTTTTTGTACCTCTTTAACTTTCACAGTGAAGGTGCCCAATTCGGGTATGGAAACACCGGTACCTTTACTCAATTGATCTGATAAGACGGAGATAGCATCTCCAAGTAATTCTTTAGTTTTTACTTTTGAATTACCCGTAGCCTCGGCTAGCTGATCAATCAAATCGCTGTAGTTCATAAGTAGATGATTTCTTTATTGGAATAAACGAAAAAAAAGGCGAAAAATCCTAAATAACCCCGTTAATCAATTATTTCCGGGCAAGTTTTCGTAAATATACTGTAAATACTTCACACATACGCACAATTTGAACGAATTCTTGACTGTTAACCTTTTATAAGACAGACAGTTAATTAAAAGAATAGTTATGGACAGTTTAAATGTAACTCAGAAACTGATTAAATCTCACCTGGTTGATGGTGAAATGAGATCCGGTGCAGAAATTGGCCTAAAAATTGACCAGACCCTCACCCAGGATGCTACCGGAACAATGGTAATGCTGGAGCTGGAGGCAATGGGGTTGGATAAGGCTCAAACGGAGATATCCTGCCAGTATGTGGATCACAATCTGCTTCAGACCGATAATAAAAATCCGGACGATCATCTCTTTCTGAAATCGGCCGCAGATCGTTTTGGAATCTGGTTTAGCAGGCCCGGAAATGGGGTAAGTCATCCGGTACATACCGAACATTTTGCACGGCCCGGAAAAACCCTGGCCGGATCAGACAGCCACACCCCCGCATCAGGTTGTATGGGTATGTTTGCCCTGGGTGCCGGTGGTCTGGATGTAGCATTTGCCATTGCAGGCGAGCCGATGTACCTGAAAATGCCCAAAGTTCTTGGAGTGAAGATAACCGGAAAATTGCCCGACTGGGTGAGTGCCAAAGATGTGGTTTTGGAGATGCTTAGAAGATACGACGTAAAGGGAGCAAGGGGTTTTGTTATTGAGTATTATGGTCCGGGTTTGAAAGAGCTGGATACGATGGACCGGCACGTGATTGCAAATATGGGTACTGAGATGGGCGCCACTACCACGGTTTTTCCATCCGATGATGAAGTACGGCGGTTTATGAAACAAAACAACCGCGAAGATGAATGGGTAGAGCTTGTAGCCGATGAAGGCGCTGAATATGATGAGCACGACGAGATAGTGCTTGATGAAATTGTGCCGCTGATTGCGCTGCCGAGCAGCCCCGGAAACGTGGTTCCGGTGAGCGAGGTTGAAGGTGAGCCGATTTATCAGTCGTACATCGGATCGTCGGCCAATCCCGGATTCCGCGATTTTTGGATCACCTCTGAAATCGTAAAAAACCGAAGAGTTCATGATGATGTAAGTCTGGATGTAAATCCTACATCTCGTCAAATTATTGAGAATATGGTGAAGAGTGGTGTAATGCTGCACCTGGTACAGTCGGGTGCCCGAATTCATCAGGCCGGATGCAACGGATGTATTGGAATGGGGCAGGCTCCGGCAAGCGGTCGCAACAGCCTCAGAACAGTGCCCAGGAATTTTCCTGACCGGTCGGGTACCAGGGAGGACTCGGTATTTTTATGCAGCCCGGAGACAGCGGCAGC
>SKRK01000072.1 GCA_007118525.1 Balneolaceae bacterium | reverse complement strand
GCGCCGGTATAACCCATCAGCGCCGAGATGTCGAACTCCAGCATCACCATGATGCGGGCCAGGTCGATCGGATTGAGCATAGATACAGCAATTACAAACTGCTCGAGCGGGTAATCTCCAAATGTAAATACCAGCATCAACACAAGGCCGTCGTACAAAATTGCCAGAAACAACCAGATCACAATGGTGAAACCGAACCCCTTAATTCTGTCCTCGTAGAACAACAGTCCCAAAACAAATCCAAGTGAGGCAAATATCAGGGTTAACACTCCGCCCAGCCCCAGCACCATGGTTGAAGCTGTGCCATCCAGCATCAAAATTCCGTGCCAGCCCAAAGGCAGCATAGCTCCTAATATAAAAGCAGCCATCAGCGGAGTGGATATACCCAGGAAAAGCCCCCAATAGAGCACACTTCGGTTGATCGGCTGAATGAGCAACAATTCCACAAACTCCCTCGACTGGTAGATGTAGAGGATGCCGTAGATCATACTCACCAGCGGCACAAACAGTAGCATAACGTTCGACAGGCTAAGCAGTGTTTCCGCACCTCCTCCACCGAATCGAAGCAGTGAATCGGTCAGTACCAGAAAAATTAGCGCATAACCCACCACCCACTTTCCGCGAAGCAGGGTTTTCCATTCATTTTGTATGATGTATGATAGTATTTTCATTCTATATTTTCTCCCGGAATCGCAGGGTTCACCACAATAAACTCAAGGAAGGTATAAAGTGCTTCTTTATGTTCTTCGCGTAATACGTTGTGGTTAATTAATATTCCTGCAATACTCCTCATTCAAGCGGTTTCCAATTTTTGTGATTTAGTAATAGTTCCTGGTTCCCGTTTAGTGTCATTCTCCTCAGATGGTGTATCCATCATCCGGGCAATCGCCGCCTCAAGCCGGTCTTCTTCGCTCTCATCAAGCAGATTTTGCATTGAACCGTAATACCTGATATTTCCATCCAGTATAAAAATGACATGATCTACCAGCTGCTCGAGTTCACTCATAATGTGAGATGTGATGATGACTGTTTTCCCATTCTCTTTTTCAGCTTTTACACGCTGTTTGAACTTGTGGCTCGACTGTGGGTCGAGCCCTGCCGTCGGTTCATCAAAAAAGAGGATCTCGGGGTTAAACATCATCGACAGAATGGCGCCTACTTTCTGTCGGTTCCCTCCGGAGAGAGTTCGCAATGGTTTCTCAAGTTCTGACCGAAGAGAGAACTGATCTATCAGCTCTTCCTCATAAACCGGATTCTGATCTCTTAGCTTTTTAATAAAACTGAGAAGTTCATTCACTTTCATATTCTCGGGATAGCGGGCCACTTGCGGCATATAACCGATATCTTTTCTGTAATCCCAGTTGCCGTTCAGCTCAATGCCGTTTACGCTGATGGATCCCGAATCCGCTTTCACCAGTCCGAGTATTGTTTTAATCAGCGTCGTTTTTCCTGCGCCGTTTGGCCCCACAATACCGGTAGCCTGTCCCTTTGGAATGGTCAGATTCATGCCTTTTAAAACGTTCAGCCTGCCAAATGCTTTTTCAAGGTTTTTAATCTCAATCATTGTATTCTGCTCATTTTTGGGTTCTCATCTATAAGAGTTTTCGGTGTCAGCACCGGGGCAATCCGTTCGGCCGTATCAAGCAATCTGATGAACATGCTTCGCATCAGAATAAGAGATTCCGGTTGCCGATCAATAATAATCGAAAACAAGCTAACCGGACGGTATGGAACATCGCCTATACCATCCCGATCCAGGTCATAACCCTCATATTGACTCCAGTAGTTACCCTCAAAAACATTGTTATTCCGGGGGCTGTCGGTCCTAACGTCAAAACTGTTCTCAATAAAATTATTTTCAGTGAAGTAGTTTCGGGCACTGCTCGATTTTATATTTACCGCCCAACCGTTCAGCTCTACGTCATTACGCCTAATTTGCACATTTGAGGAACTTTCTGAATAGATCGCCACTGTGTTCCGGTAAAAACGATTACCTTCGATGGTGCTGTTTCGTATATCTTTCAGAAGCAATCCATACGAGGATGGGCCCCAGTTATTTTCAAAACGGTTATTCTTCATATCTACATTTTCGGAATACATTACCGCAACACCTGCACCATTTTTCCTGAATGTATTATCATGATAAATTCCGCCATTTGAAAACATGTAGTGGAGTCCGTAACGATTGTTATCGCTGCTCACATTTCCGGTTATCCGGGCATTATCTACAAACTCCAGGTAGATGCCATCCCGCATTCCCTTTACGGTGTTGTTTTCAATTCTCGGGTTCTTTACGCTCCAGAGATGGATTCCATTCCCCGATGAAGCTTCCCGCAAATCGTACGATTCAATTTCATTGTTTCTGACAACCCCCCTGTCTGTCTCTGCCAGGTAGATTCCAAAAAAGACGTTGTCGAGCCGATTGTCTTCAATTATAAAATCTTTCGAATTCTCTATCATTATGGCAGCATAGTCGCGAATATAGCTTCTTCCGGTATTATGGATATCAAAACCGCTAACCGTGACGCTATCTGCGGTAATTAACATGATGAATCCCTTTCCTTCACCGTCAATCACCGGACGGTCTATTCCCAAAATCGTAATCGGTTTTTTTATGGAAATATCACTCTCATTATAGGTCCCCGCCTCAACACGGATTGTATCGCCGGAGATTGCCTGATCAATAGCCTCCTGGATAGATGTTATCGATCCATCCGGACTCACAGTGATCTGCCCATAGATTAAGGACACCGGGGTCAGAAATAGGAGTATAGCAACTATGTAAATTATCTGTTTCATCAGATCGAGATTTTCAAGGCTGAAAGTATTGTCCAGTTTTCGCCCATTTGTGGGCCATAAATAATTTCTTTTTCCATGTTCTACTCTAATGATTTTGGTGATGCACTTGGTTTTCACTGTTGTCAAGCCATTCACCGCTTACAAGCACTTTTACACTTTCGTAGTCAAGAATGTCTCCGCCATATTCTGCCTGCATCTGCTCGGCTGATTCCCTGTCTGCATAAGCGGTCAGATATAAGCCCATCGGGCTGCGAAGCGTTTCACTGTGCAGATAAACAGCCTCCTCAGCGTTTACCCAATTTTCACGATTCAAAAAATCAGGCACCCATTTGGAATGGAAATTCTCTCCATCTTCAGTAATATCATATGCAGCCATACACTCTACAGAGTCGAACTTAAATGCCCGGCCCTGCTTGTTTAGAATTTGCGTACCGAACTCCTGCTCGGTAATCATCATTCTGCAATATGCGCACTGGTCGCTGCCCAGTTCAATAGGCTGCGGTTTAGGCTCACAGCCGGAAAAAAGCAGTAATGAAACTGCTAATGTTATCAGGATTGATCCACCCCTCATGGTCATCACCTTTGTTTTAAATTTAGTTTTGTTAATTTTACTTCATTGCGGTATGGCGGATATTCCATTCATCTTTTACCAGTTCGAGAACTTCGTTCCATGAAAGGTATTCGCCCGGGTATGCGTCGTAGATATAGGTTTTCATCCTTTCGTTGGATGCATCCACGGCCGTCAGGTTCATCCCGTTCGGGCTGGGCCGCAGTGAGCTTCTCAGGTAAACCGCATCCTCCACAGGCACATACTGTTGCCCGTGTGCAAAATCAACCGTAAGCATATAGTTGATTGACGATATGTCTTCCATTTTCAGATAAAATCCGGCCATACACTCCACCGACATAAATTTATGTTCTGTTTCGTCAGTTAAAACTATCTTTCCGCCATAACGTACGGTTTCGATTGCCTTGCCCGTAAAGCTGCAGATATCACTGCCGTAGTTTATATCCACGCTATTTTTGTAAAGAAATACCTCGTTTTCCTGAGTTTGATTTTCGTTACATCCCGCAATTAAGAGTGCGGTTAATAGAAGTATGTTAAATAATCGTTTCCCCACGATCCTTCCTGTTTAATTGTTAATATTGTCTCTTTTTATTAATCCAAACTGCTCCTGCCCCAAACACCATCGACAAACCGATGTAGATGGAGCCTATATATGGCCATGAACAGGCATTGATATTTAAAAGCTGTTTACAGCCTAAAAGCGGGGGTTGATAACTCATCCCCGGCACTTTTATCGGCGCATCCGGATTCAGATTGTGTCCATAGTCGTGGCCCCACATATAGAAATCAACAAGGCCCACTATTCCCAGGAGTATCATCAATCCAATCCAGGTCAAAACCAATTTTACACTTCCGGTTGCCGCTGCAAGCAATCCAAATAGAATCATAAAGCCGATGATCCAGGGCATAACTACAAACTCCGGAAAATCCTCTTTGTGAATTTCCGACATCCCTATATAGCGATTCAGCGTATTGATGCTCTGCAAATCGTGCCTGTTATGGCCCGTTACATCATCGATGTGGATGTACATCCCAATCCCCTCCGGATACTGCGGGGCTGTCATTGAGATAGTCCAAAACGGCTGAAAGTACAATCCGATCAGCATCAGTGCACCGACTCCCATTAATATTCTTGATTTCCAGTTCATTGAATTTATTCATTTGTTGTTTGAGTTGATGATGGTGGTGAAGGTGGGAGAGGGGACTTCTTCGCTTCATCTCCTCCTCCACTTTTTTCTTTACCACCATCATTAAACCAAAGAACAATTCGTTTTTAATGTCCCGGATCCGGCTATCTGCCGGATCCGGGATGGATCATTTGTCTCGTCCCGAAGCTTTCGGGACGAAACGAGGGGTTTCTTGCTTAATTGGTGCCCGTTCTCCAGGTTAAAGGCACATCTGAATCAGCTGCCGATACCCGCACATATCCCTGCATCTCCTGATGGAGGGCAGAACAAAATGCCGTACAGTAGAACGGATAGATTCCTGTTCTGTTAGGCTCCCATTTCATAGTCTTGGTCTGCCCGGGGGCTACAAGAATTTCTGAGTTTTGTGCACCTTTAATCGCGATACCGTGTACCACATCCCACTCCTGCTCCAGGTTGGTGAGGTGGAAATAAACCGTATCGCCTACTCTTATTCCTTCAATATTATCCGGACGGAAGTGGCTTCTTGTTGATCCCATGAATACCCTTACAACATTGCCGTCTCTTTCAACTCTGTTGTCAGCAATTCTTCTAAGTGCATGCGGGTGATCATTGTCTTCCATCTCATAGATCTGGGCAACATTGTCTTTGATCAAGTCGGCACGTATTGCCTGTGCATAGTGAGGCTCACCGATGGTTGGAAAATCGAGCAGAAGTTCCATTCTGTCGCCGCTGATATCATATAGCTGAGCCGGATGGTTCTGCTTAGGACCGGTAGGCAGATATCTGTCTTTTGCTGTTTTGGTAAGGCCAACCATGTATCGCGCATCCGGATTTTTTGTGTCACCACCTGTAATCATCAAGTGACCAATGGAGTAGTAAGCATCAATTCTGTCTACTACTTCAAAAGTTTCCAATGACCATTTTACAATTTCAGAAGAGATGTAAACAGATGTATAGGCGTATCCGCGTCCGTCGAATTCGGTGTGAAGCGGGCCAAGACCCGGGTTTTCTACTTCACCGGCTATGGTAGCGTCGTAATCCAATACAGGAATACCGTCAATTCTCTCCACAACTGCTCCATCCTCAATTGCCTGAAGCATCCTGGAGAATGAGTGTACCGGTATAACGGTTGCAAGTTTTCCACCGCCAACGATATATTCACCTGTAGGGTCAACATCCACTCCGTGCGGAGATTTCGGTGTAGGCAGGTAGTAGATGAAATCCTCATCGATCTCACGCGTGTCTAAAATGGTTACGCCATTTTTCTGCTCAGATATTGCATATCCCTGGTTTCCTTCATAGTAATTATGATAGTACTCGCCCGGTGCTGTTTTGCCATGCCCGTTGGCTACCAATTCGGCAGCTTTTCTCCAATTCACGGCAGCAATAAAATCTTTGTCGTTTCTGGAGGCATTCACTTCAAGCATGGTGTGCGCTTCTTCTGTGTTGTAAGTAGTGAAAAATACCCAGTCGGCAGAAGGGCCTTTGCCTGCACGTCCTAAATCATAGTTGTACGGGGGCACTACGATCTGGAATTCGAGATCCATTTTTCCACTGTTCTCATCTACTTTTATAAAAGAGAGAGCTCCCCTGAACTCATCGCTATAGCTGTCGATCGGTACATCCAGATCCTGCTCGTAAGGAATACTGAACCGGGTTCCACCGATTACATACTCCGTATTTGAAGTAACAAATGAAGATGCGTGGTTACCACCGGTATTAGGCAGTTCCAGAATCTCTTTGGTTTCAAATGTAACCAAATCAATACGGGCTATACGTGGAGTGTTGTTTGCATTGATGAAAATCCATCTTCCGTCAGCATCTCCATCCGTTTGTGAGATGTGAGGATGGTGAGAATCATCCCAGGGTATAAATCCATAACTGGTATTAAATAGTGGCTTAGTCTCTTCCGAGTAGCCATAACCTGTTTCCGGATCCTGAGAAAATACAGGAATTACTTTCAGAAACCGTGCTGAGGGCAGGCCCCATACGCTTAATTGTCCGCTATATCCACCTGAAAAGAAGCCATAATACTCGTCATGCTCTCCCGGTGCCACATACACTTTTTGGGCTGCGTCACCCGTGTCCAGCATTCTCTGCTGTCCCGGACAACCTGTGAAAACAAATGCAGCTATTGCTACAAAGCCTGCTCCCAATAGGATCCCGCGCAGTTTTTTTGATTTTATTTGAGTCATCTTTTTATTGTTTTATTGATGGTTTAGGTAATTGATTGTTAATTGTGTTCCGCGTAGTAGCGTAAATACTCTACTATTGCGCGGGCTTCATCTTCTTTCACATTCTGAAATGGCATCACTGTCATATATTCACGTAACATCTTCTGCCCTTCGGGATGATCTTGAGCCATTCTTCCCGGGTTGAGAATAAAATTCATTACAAACTCAGGACTTCGGCGATCCAATACATTGCCAAGTTCGGGGCCAACCATACGTCCTTCCATGTTGTGGCACATTTCACATTTCATTTCGTAGATATCGCGCCCTTTGGTTAGAAGGTCCTGGTCAATTTCTTCATCTATCTCTATTCTCTCTGTAATCGGGCCTATACCGTGCTCCAGTTCAAATTCGGTTAAGCCCTCCTCCTGTTGAACATCTGCTCTTCGGTCTGTTGTCTCATCATCACCGCAAGCCTGTATGGTTAATAAAAAACCGATTGTTAATAATATGGTTACTAAGGATTTCATTTTATTCTAGTTTGTAATTAAGAGTATTATGTCTTTAAACATTTTAAAAAAATCTTCTGCTTACCTAATTATGTAATGAATTAGCCCATCCAGGTCCAAATTATCATTACCTCTGTTAGCCAGTTCGGCAATTGTTATATTTTGCATCATGTTCATTATATTTTCTTTCATGATTGACCATTTATCGTGCAGAGGACAAGGTTTCATCACTCCGCATCCCGGCAATCCCAGAGCACATTCGTTTAAGGTACAAGCCCCATCAATTGCTGTCACTACATCCAGGAATGTGACTTCACCGGGATGCTTCAGTAATCTAACCCCTCCATTTGGTCCTTTGTAAGACTCAAGAATTTCAGCCTGTGTTAACCTCTGAAGTACCTTTGTTAAAAAAAAGAACGAAATATCAAGATCCTCACTCAGCTCACGTATGGTTACATACGTATTGTCTTTCTTTCCGGCCAGCTGAACCGAAGCCCGCAGGCCGTACATGCATGATTTTGAAAGAAGCATTCGTGATTTTGTTAGACATAATAAGTTAAAGGAGTATTATGTCTTAATATACAACCATTCTTTCTTAACAATCAAGGTAAATCGGTTAAATCTAAAAATCTTTCACTATACATATAGCTCCTGCATTTTAGACTTCTCTCCGGAACAACAAGTATCTATTAACTCTTATCTCTCAGTCAGTTCCCGGTAACTAACTACTCGTCTCCACATCAGCAAACTAAAGGTTATTACACTGATCACCAATAGACACCTTCCCGCGATTATATATAGAGGCTCCATCCTATATAGCATACTTAATACCAAAATAGATAATCCCATATTAAATACAAATACCATCCCCCAGGCCATGGCCACTGACCCCCTCCTTTTTCCATTTACATATTTTGGGAACATCCAATACGCGGTTCCCATCACAAATTGAACAAGCCATCCCCAAATGGCCAGCTCGTAATGAATAGGTAAAAAAGACCAAATTACCGGATGGATGTCGACAGCTTTATGTACAAGAATGACCCCGCCTGCAGTTGCAGATACAAGCAGATACAGCAGAGAGAGCCATATCATCCAGAGTGATGGCTTGGGCATCATGATCTGCCTTGTTGAATACTTCTTTTTTCGCGAGGCTGCAGTCTGGGCAAGATCTCAAGTATGTAAGCGACTATAGCAAGTACCTGAAAAACCGATGAAACAACTATCAACAAGTTAATAGCATAGTTCCCCATAGTAATTGATAGAAAAGGCTCAAAAAGAAAACGAAGTATCAGTCCTGTATTGAGCAGCCCGAATGCCAGCCAGCATAACAATTTTTCACGCTCCTGTTTATCGCGATGTTTACGGGGAAACATCCAGATTGAAACACCCATAATAGTCTGTGTAATCCAACCCATCACCAACATGTGCCAGTATACCGGCAGCAATAGAGGGCCTGCACCAAATGCGGGTATCTCAGCAATAACCGCAAGCAATACGCCTGTAATAAAGTAAAGAATTCCGGCTTTAATGAACCATCGCGTGACTTTCGGCATATCTAATCAACTATTTAACCTCTCACCATTGTTACTGCGTAGTATAGAATTCCCAATCCAAGCAACAGATTTATTCTGCCCACCCAGCTGGTTGTTTTTCGATATCGACGTGTGCGTGTTTTCTCAGGTTCATTCTCCATGAGCTGCACTGTTTTTGGTCCGAGCCAAAAATCGTGAATCCCGCTTACAATCAACACAATGCCAAACAGGTGCAATTTGCTCATCAACCGAGAACCGTAGTTACTTCTCCAAAAATCAACCGATAAGATCGTGTCTATTGAAAACCCCCGCCCAAGCAGTGCCGTAAAGCCTGTGATAATTAGCAGTGGAAAAATAATCCAGCTTAACCTGCTAAAACGGATTCCCAGCTCTGTAAAAAGAAGTCCTCGGTGAGCGGACAGTTTTTTCCGGGTAGCCGGAACCAGAACAGCAGCGGTAAACAGCATTCCGCCAATCCAAAAAGTCACAAATATCAGGTGAAAAAAAACAGACCAGGTGTACAAAGGAGTCTTGTTAATCTATGATTAATGGTTTGGGAATTACCTCTTGTCCACAGCTTTTTCGCAGAATTTTCACTCCGGGACTGAGATAAAAAAGTGCTTGATTGGATCATTAATTGAGCAAACACTTTCTTATGCAGTTTAACTATCTACAATTGTATGTATACAGATCAAACCAAATTTTCTGCTTTCTTAAACAGGATGTTATTCTCAAGATGTACGTGTTTGTGGAGATCTTCCTCAAAACCTGCAAGATTCAGGTAGAGAATCTGATAGGTTCTGCAGGCATCTGTGGGCGGAGTAAATTGGTTACTCAATTCACGGATCTCTTTCATCACGTCCCCGGCCTCTTCATGATCATCTTCCATCAGCTCCAGTTCATTTTTCAAGGATCCAATCACTTCCTCTGAAATTGTTTCACCACGCATACGGGCTTCAAAAATTTTGCGAATTAATGGAAACACACGCTCTTCTTCTGCCTCCAGGTGGTTTAAAAGCTCACGTGAAAGGGCAACAAACTTTTCATAGATCGCTACATTTTCAGGATGGCGCTCTGCATGTACACCTGCTACTTTTGCGGCATAAGCGGTTATTTCAGCTGTTTTGGTTCTAACAAAATTATGGTGGGTCGCTTCAATATGGTCTATTAAATAGCCCGGCTCCCATGCATTGTAGTTTTGATCAGGATTGATCTCTGTATTCTTTAGTTGATTCAATTTCTCCACAACTTTCTCAATATCGAGATTTCTCTTTTGGCATGCTTTATCTAGCGACACGCCCCCGCCACAGCAGAAGTCGATTCCAAACTCTTTAAATACCCCGGCCGCATGATAATTGCCGGCAACGATATCGCCGATTGGGGTGGTTGGCAAGTCACTGATTTTGAATTCTGATTGTTTCATGTTATTTAATTACACCTCTGTTTAAAATTAAACCCTTATTGTTATGACCACTTTCTTCCTTCACGTCAGAACAATAATTATTCTTAATTATAAAGAAAGGGAAGTTTTGTGAAGGCAATATAAATATAAAAGACTATTTTGTCTTTAATAAATTAATGTTATAATTTTATTCAACGAAATTTAAATCAAACACTCTTTCCGTTTCTCCACAGTGATAAATGAAAAGAGTATTTAAAAACAATCATAAGACTGGAGAATAAATGATGAAGGATCATAATAACAAATATAAAACAGCACTTTCAATTGGGGTGTTTACAACACTGCTCTTTGCAATTTCGCTGATTACCGTTGTGGAATCAGCGTTTGCATGCCCTGCTTGTAATCTGCTCTATAAAAAGCAGATTGAAGAAGACATGAGTGAAACCCTGATTGGAAAGGAGTTGATGGCAGCCATGGAGGCTCAAAAAAACCTGCCCCTCGATTTTGCCGAAGCGACCAGTCACCTTTTCAGAGGTGACCGGGCAACTGCATCACAGGATCAGGATTTTATTGAGATTATTCAGCGAGATGCCAATCTCTCCATTCCGGCTACCAGCTATGTAGATCAGGATGTTGAGGCTGATATAAGCTTTACCATCGAACTGGATGAAGGACTGGCGTACCTGGGAAATGGAGTAGTTTACGATGGATTTCGAACCAATGGTTCCATACCCGGACCAACTCTTCGGGTAACCGAAGGTGATATTGTTGAGGTGATTGTACAAAATAATGGCACTATACCACACGGTGCATCTATTCACGCGGCTTACACACAAACTTCCAAGTATTTGGGTCAGATACCTGCGGGTCAATCAAAATCCTTGAAATTTAAAGCGACCATTCCGGGAATTTACTTGTATCACTGCGCGCCGGGTGGACATGCTATTCCCATGCACGTCATGTTTGGTCAATACGGAATGATAATCGTTGAACCGGCTGAAAAAAAATATAAGTTGGAAGAGGAGCTTGGCCACGGCCCTGATCTTGAGATTGACCTTATCCAGCACGAGTGGTACTCAAGCGGAAAAAACGCTGTGGAAGGCAATCCTACGTATGTAACATTTAACGGCGAGATCTTCAAATATGTGAAAGAACCAATCACCGCAAAACCGGGTGACTATGTTCGGATCAACTTTATGAACGTGGGTCCGAATCTTGTCTCAACATTTCATCTTGTCGGAATAATCTGGGATTATGCATACTGGCAGGGGCACCCGGAAAATGTATTTGTAGGTGGACAGACTGTGACAGCAGGCCCATCTGACACGTTTGTCATTGAGTTTCGTGTTCCACCCGATGAAGGCGCCTATACCATGCTTTCGCACGCCGTTGGCTCAACCAGCCGGGGGGCAATCGGGCTGCTGGTAGCCGACCGTGACGCCGATACACCCAAGAGGATTGAAGCAACCGGCCCTCTCTATTCAGATGAGGAGCTTGCAGAACTATTGGATGGTGCAAACAGGATCATGTCGCCGTTCAAGGCCGGTACTCCCGATATCGATCCTCCTGCCGTTTATGGAAACGACACCAAAGATGTTACCATACATATTATTGGTAACTCCTACTATCCAAAAACAGTGGAGATCACACCCGGCACTACAGTGACGTGGATTAATGAGGATGTGTTCAGTTATCTGGCCGGCGAATATTCGGGTATACATAATGTTGTTTCGACCGAAGGGCCCACTACACTAAACTCTCCTATGCTGGCCCATGCCGAAAGCTGGAGCTACACCTTCGAAGAGGAGGGCGAGTACACATATATATGCACTCCCCACCCCTATATGGAAGGAAAGGTAAATGTCATCCAGGCAGACCGTGATATAGATATTGCTACATTTATGTGGCCCATGATTCCGGCACTACTCGCGCTTGGTTTTGCAATTGTGGCTTGGAGGCGAAAACCGGAGTAACTTCTAAATAGAACTCGCCAACATTCATTTCAACGGGTTACATTTTCTTTAAACCATTTTATGGGCTTGAAGACATTTGTAACCCGTTTTTTTCTGTAAAACGAATTATAACCACTCCCGGCCCCTCCATACAAACAAAGGATTTAAGTTTCAATTTCTACTATTTTAAAATCCAACTCAGGTCTTAAGCCGCATTCAGGTCGATTAAATGACACTTTTATAGTACCTTCGGTCATACGATTCGAACGCAGAAGAATTAATCAAACAGGAGATGTTATGAAATTGATCAGCATATCTATACTATTGGTTTTTGTGAATGGGATTTTAGCAGCAGATGTATTGGGGCAATCCGTAATACCCACCCCGGAGCAACAAATTCGGGCAGCCGTTAGCCCTGCGCCGGAAGATATGCAGGAGGCTGCCGCAGTGCTTGGATATAATGAACAGGGTGAATT
>SKRK01000358.1 GCA_007118525.1 Balneolaceae bacterium | reverse complement strand
GATTCTCTCCTCCTTATGTTATGAAGGAGGGGCAGCTGTGGTTGAACCTGCAACAGTATATCGTTTACATGACACTTGCCAACTTTTAAAAAGAGACACTTTACTCAAGCCACTGTAAGCAGTACCTTTTTCCATGCTACGGACTATTTTACTCTTTTTACTGACCCTGCCGGCTTTCTCAATAACCGAAACAGCTCATGCCCAAATGGGTCAGTTGTCGGATGAGGCAGTTGTTTCCATGATAACCATTCTTCCAGGAGAGACGGTCGAGGAACTTTTTGGCCACAGTGCGATCCGGGTGATGGACCCTGAAACAAACATCGACTATTTCTTTAACTACGGCACATTTCAGTTTGATGAGTACTTCCTGCCAAAGTTTATATACGGTGACCTCAACTATTTTCTTTCTGTTGTGCGAACTGCTCCGGCACTGGAGTATTACAGGGAGCGGCGGCGGCCAATTTTTGAGCAGGTGCTCAATTTTACTCCGAACCAAAACCGTGAGGTGTATGAATTTCTCAGAATCAATGCGCGGGAAGAGAACCGGTACTATCAATACGACTTTCTGTTCGACAACTGTTCAACCCGAATTCGGGATGCGCTTGAAATAGTTTTGGGAGACGATGTCCGGTTTGTGCCTGAACCCGACCCGGAGCTCACCTTCCGGCAGATGATTGAGCTCTATGTAGATCACCGTCCCGGAATACATCTGGGAATTGATCTGCTGCTGGGGAGCCGGATTGACCGGGTTGCCACACCCTATGAGGCGATGTTTCTGCCTGACTTTTTGATGGAGGCATTTGATCATGCAACCGTTATCGTCGACGGTGAAGAGGTTCCACTGGTAGCATCCACAATCACACTTCTTGAAATTGAAGATTATGAAAAAGGGGAGAGCCTGCCATGGGCGTCTGTTGTGACTTGGCTTCTTTTTGTGGCCGGTGTGGTCATTACAGTAAAAAACGTGAAAAATGGAGAAGCTGCTGAGCGCTGGTTCGATGTTCCTCTTTTTGCAGTGGCCGGTCTGATTGGCCTGCTCATCTCATTTCTCTGGTTCATCTCACTGCATATTGTTACAGTAAGCAATCTGAATCTCTTCTGGGCCTGGCCATTTCATCTTTTTGTGCTTCCGGCGATCTTCAAAAATGAAAACCGCGGCAATGCAATAAGGGCCTATTTTGCACTCTCGGCACTCACCTGCTTTGTGATTTTACTTGGATGGATGTTTTGGGCACAAAGCCTGCATGCTGCAGTTTTTCCGGTGTTGTTACTTCTTGCTATGCGCAGCGGACGGCTGGCATCGAAAAATCCAGGATAGCGTCCAAGCTCTTCTCCGGAGCTGTCTAAGAAGAGGAGTGTGGGTGTAGCCTGAATTTCAAGCTCTCTCGCCAGGCTGCGCTCTGTCATCAATTTGCCATTAAAGAAGATCTCATTTCTGGAATCGAGATCTATAGTAACCGCGTGGTAATGATCAGAGAGAAACCGGTGAAGTTCGGGCTGTGGAAAAACGGTTCGTAACATATGCTTACAGGTACCGCACCACTCTGCTTCAAAAAAGATGAAAACAGGGTTGCCGTCGGCTTTTGACAGCTTTTGGGCGGCCTCTATCTCGAGCCATTCTGTTTTCGGCTCATCTGTTTGATGTTCTGCAAGTTGCTGAGTCGGTGTTTTGTTGTGTGCTGAAAACAGAAGGCCTGCTATCAGAAGTAGGATAATGTTCATACGGGTTTCCAATCATTAAATGTAAACTGTAAAGTTTAAAAATGGGAAACAGACAGACCGTAATCTTCACAAATGTATTGAATTTCAAAAAGCGAATTTGTGCGATATTCAGAAAATAGGGCGCTAACTTCCAGGCACGAATCAACACAGAAGCAAAAAATCGCTTATCTATTTTATTCCTGCGAATTAACGTTTAACGGTACAGCAGCAGCAGTAGTACGAACCTATCTGATGATCATTCTGGGTGAAGATCCGCCCTCAGCCATATTTTTGGTTCTTGTACAATAGATGCTGTAGAAAAAGATCCCTTCTACATCTTTTCGAAGCTTTCGTTTAATGGTTTTATTTTTTGATTTAATTGAAAACCGTCTGCACCATCGGGGTGTGGATAGCGGATTTCGTTTTCCCGGAAACCATATTTCAAAGTCAGTATCTTTGGCTTTCCAGGTAATTTCTACTTCATTAGTTACATCATTCTTATCAAGTATGATAGTTTCAACTTTATAGAGTTCAATACGGTCACCATCTTCCACTCTTTCTTCTGTTTTCAGCTCATATATGTGATTCCCTTTTCTTTCCATAGTTATACCCCTTTTTTTCTATTGATTGGTTAGTTTACCTCTGCTCTGCACTGTTTGTTGTAAAGTCTTGAATGAAACTGATGAAACGCGGATCACGCAAAAAATCCCTGAGATGCGGATCATTTTCAATTTCTGAATATGCATAACCCCTTTCCAATGCGTTCGTAATCAGTGTCAATGCGCGGTCCCTGTCACCCAACTTTTCGTATGCAATACCGGCATTGCATATAACTGAAATATTTTCAGGGGCAAGCTCGAGGGCATAGGTAAGATTTTGTCTCGCTTCGGATAAATCTCCCAAAGCGGTTTGATAACTTGCAATATTTACGAGCAGCTCGGCATCGCGGGGATTCACACGTTTCTCTTCTCTCGCCAGTGTTAATGCTTTTTGATAGTACTCTTTCACGGTTAAACTGTCTCTGCCCGCCCAATAGGAAGCCGAAGCCAGATATCCCCAAACGCGATGATTATGATCACTGATACTCAAAGCATTTTCATACATCTTTGCAGCTTCTTCAAAATTTGATTCGTGATAATAATGCAGGGTGGCCAAATTAGCCCAGATATCATATCTGGGCTCAATTTCCGCCGCCCTATTGAACAGTTCGATAGCTTTCGGGTACTCTTCAAGATAGTAGTACATAGCACCCAAATTACTGTAACCCAAACTGCTGTTGGGAATCAGTTCAATCACCTTTTCATATTGCTGTACGGCTTCAGTGTATTTACCTTGCCCATAATAAAAACCGCCCAGCTGATTGTAACCCGCCCAATAAGTAGGGCGCAGGCGAATAGATCGTTTATAGGTTTCTTCAGCCTGATCAATACTGCCAAGTTGTACATAAGCACGGGCAAGCCCGCGATAAGCATCGGCATTTACAGAGTCCAGTTCCAAAGCTCTTCGAAATGAGTTTACGGCTTTATCATACCGGCCGGTTGCTTGCTGAATCATGCCCAGCGTTACATGCACAGCAGGCAGTTCATTGTTAATCTCTTTTGCCCGTTCACTATATTGAATGGCTAGGTCTACCCACTCCGAATCTCTTGTTTCATCATACATTCTTCGGTAAGCTTCTCCCAGTCCGGCGTAGGCTTGGGCATATTCCGGGTCCAGCTCAATTGCCTTATTAAACAAGTTAATTGCACGTTCTATATTCTCAAACATTTGAAAATCCT
>SKRK01000042.1 GCA_007118525.1 Balneolaceae bacterium | reverse complement strand
CCCTCCTCCACAAGCTCACCTTTTTCAAGTACGCATATTTTATCAGCCATACATACGGTGCTTAATCGGTGAGCTATCAAAATCACGGTTTTCCCATACTCACGAAGGTAGTTCACTGTGTCCTGGACATATTTTTCTGAGGCAGAGTCAAGTGACGAAGTGGCTTCGTCAAGAATTAGAATTTCAGGGTTTTTGTAGATTGCCCGGGCAATGGCAATTCGCTGTTTTTGCCCACCTGAAAGGGATGCGCCGTTCTCACCCAGGTAGGTTTCAAACCCATTCGGCAGCTCTTCAATAAACGATAGAATTCCAAGCTTTTTGCAAATCCGCAAAATCTTTTCCATATCCGGATTAAACTGCCCCACGGCGATATTTTCAATAACATTTCCTGCAAACAGATCAATTTTTTGGGGAACAACCGAAACTTTGTTTCTTAAACTTTGAGTGTCAATGTGATTGAGGCTCAAATCTCCTATGGTTATCCGGCCTGATTGTATGGGATACATTTTCAGCAAAATGTTTACCAGCGTGGTCTTGCCGGAGCCACTCTCTCCGACAAATGCCGTTACTTTGCCTTTGGGAATGATCAGGTTCAATCCATTAAAGACATCAACCCTCGATCCATATCGGAAATAGACGTTTTCAAACTTAATATCCCCTATGAACTCTTTCTTTAGCTCCACTTTTTGCCCTTCTTCCTCTTTCTCAAGATCCATAATCTCAAAAAGGCGGTCGGCGGCAATCATCGCATCCTGTATCGTTCGGTTCATTCCAACCAATTCACTTACCGGACCTGTAAAGTATCCGATGATGGCATAAAAGGAGAGCAGTTCTCCGGGGGTTATAGACCCCTCCAGAACATAAATTGAACCAACCCAAAGCAGGATAATGGTAAATGTCCTGGATGTAAATTGTGACGCATTCCCGGAAAACACTGAATTTAAACCGGATCGGTATACCGTTTTCAACAGCTGAATAAACCGGGTTTCGGTTTTCAGGTTGGCAAAGCCTTCAAGGCCGAACTGTTTTATTGTAGATACAGAGTTGAGGGATTCGACCAGTTGCGATTCCAGATCAGCCGCATTCTCCATCAGCGTTCGCTGTGTCTTTTTATTGAGTTGATTGGTTATAAAATAGACAAGGGTGTAGAGGGGAATGATGGACAGCATAACCACTCCAAGTTTCCAGTAGTAGGTAAACATCAACCCGAAAGAGAAGAGAAGGATGAAGATATTTACGATGATATTAATCGCAACATCATTTATAAAGGCCCTTATTTTTACAGCGTCATTGATCCTGGAAATAATTTCGCCGACTCTCATTGTATCAAAAAACTGCTGAGGAAGCTTTAAAAGATGCTTGTAATACCCAAGAATAAGGCGGGCATCAATCAGTTGGCCGGTTTTGAGTGTGAATACGGTTTTGGAAGCACCGATGAAGATCTTAAGCAAAACCAGTACAATCATGCCCACGCCAAGAAGGTTGAGAAGATTCCGGTTTCCATCAACCAAAACATGATCCACTATAAGCTGCAGATAGATTGCTGTAGATAACCCGATAACCGTGTAAACGGCCGCCCCAACCATCGCCTGAAAAAGAACAGATCGGTGAGGCTTAAGCAGGTACCACATCCGGCTTATGATGGATACTTTTTCACTTCCTGCCCGGAATGATTCGTCAGGCATAATCAGAATCAACACGCCGGTCCACTGCTTTTTGAAAGTTTCATGGGGAATTTTGTGGATCTTCCCATCCATTGGATCCATCACTTCAATGTGCTTGCCGGTAGTTTTATAAATGACCACAAAATGATGGAGGATCCCTTTGATCACTACATGAGCAATGGTTGGCATGGGTATTTTGAACAGACTCTCAAACTCACCTTTAACCCCTTTAGCCGTAAAACCGAGCTTTTCTGCCGCTTCAATCATCCCCAGGATATTGGTTCCTTTTTTGTCGGTCGAAGCATACTGGCGAATTTTTGAAATCGGCATTTCAAGTCCAAAATATACTGCTACAGAGGCCAGACAAGCGGCTCCGCAGTCCGTAATATCGTGTTGTTTTACACCGATTTTTCTCTTTCCCATTGCGGTTCTATTTATGGGTTAGTCAGTTTGATTTAGCATTGTTTTATGCCCAGACCGGATTTATCCAGTCGTCAACTTTATCATAGAATAGTTGAAAGAGACTCCGCCGATTAATTATAAACCGAGCCTGAAATGTCATCCCTTTCCTTAATTGTCCCTTGAACCCATTGGCTAGTTCAAGATAATTTTGATCCAGTTTGCACTGAACTTTAAACACCGGGGTATTTTCAATCATAACTATGTCTCCGGATATTGATTGAATCTTCCCGGTTGCAATTCCCCACTGATTGTAATTGTATGCGTCAATTTGAAAACGAACAGGCATATCGACCCTGAGAAGGCCGATATCTTTGGGAGATATATATACTTCGGCAACCAGGTTTGTATCCGGTGAGATCTCTCCCAGCACCTGGTTTGCAAATACAAAACTGTTATTTGAAATGCCTGAAATATTTTGGATTGTCCCTGATACAGGAGATCGGATCTCATAGCGTGTGAGCTCTTCAGAGAGTTGCAAATATTCTGACTCCAATTTATTCAACTCATCCAGGAAGGCAACTTTGTCTAAGTGCCATTTGATGCGTTGTTGCTCTATGATGAGTTTAAACCGGTTCTTTTCAGTTTGCAGAGTGTATTGATGATTTTGCAGCACCGATGTACTGGTTGCGTTACGATTATATAAAATTGTTTCCCTCTCAAGAATTCTTTCTTGCTGTTTAATAATCTGTTTTTGATTTATAAGCTGCTGCCGGAACTCCAGAAGCACTTTCTGATACCTTGCAGTTTCCAGTTCAATATCAGAGTGTATAAGTTCAGGATTGAACTTTTGAAGGTTAGTTATGTCCCGGACATTTTGGGACAGCTGCTCCCGGCGTGACCGGTTATATCGAATTCGTTCATTAATTACTGAAGCATCAAACTTTGCTATCATCTGATCTTTTGATATGAAACTGTTCTCGAAGGCATTCAGAAATTTAATTTGACCGGAAACAGGAGAGCTTAGCTGTATGACTTCAGTAACCGGCCTTATGATCCCCTGGCTTCTTACACCAACATCTACTTCAATGAATGGCAGCAGCGTAAATAGGCAAATTATTGAAACCACGATTGTCGAGTAGATTATTTTCGACTTAACGGAGTGATTCGAAAAATTACTCTCCTGTGTATTTTCTATGATCTCTTTTGGAAACAGTTCTTCTTTCATTGTGATACCCTAAAAAGTTTACAACCCCTGATTAGTAGCCGGCCTTCTCTCTTGTTTAGGCCAACCCTCTACTCTTATGAACCACATCCGGGAAAATCCTTACAAAAATTTTAAAAAAAACTTCTCTCAAGTCTATGAAAACACTCACCTGACTCAGTAGAATCTGCCCAAATAAAGATGTTCTTTTAAGATT
>SKRK01000266.1 GCA_007118525.1 Balneolaceae bacterium | reverse complement strand
TAAACTCTCAGCAAGCTGTTTCAATTCAGCCGTAGCATATAGCCTACTCCGTGCAGGGTTACGAGAAATCGTGGCTCATCGGGTTGTAACTCAATTTTTGCCCGTAGCTTGGAAATATGAACGTCTACGGTTCGTGTGTTTGTGCTGTATTCGTATCTCCAAACGTTCTCAAGCAGATCATCTCTTGAAATAGGTTGATTAGTTTTCGATACAAGATATTGAATAAGCTCCACTTCGCGGGTAGAGAGTTCGTGTTCAACTCCTCCCGGCTTAATTACTTTCGACTCTTTAAGGTCTATTTTTACATCACCGAGTTTTAGCATTTCAACCGGCCCTGACTTGGTGTAGGCATTGGCTCGTCTTAACCTGGCTTTGATCCTGGCAAGCAACTCTTTCACACCAAAAGGCTTGGTCATATAGTCGTCAGCACCAATATTCAGGCCGGCTACTTTATCTATCTCCTGATCCCGGGCTGTAAGCATAATTATTGGAAAAGAGTACTTCAGGTCGCGTATTGTTTTACAGATGTCGTAACCGCTCATGCCCGGAAGCATTAGGTCTAAAAGCATCAGGTCGGGATCAACCTCTTTTACCTTGTCGATGGCTTTGGCTCCGTCAGTAACCACAGTTACGTCATAACCTTCAGATTCGAGGGTGTCACGAAGTGTAAATACTAAACTGGGTTCATCTTCAACTACGAGTATCTTTTTGGGTTTTTCAGACATATTCACTCACATCTACGGGTTTGACCTGATCTTTGCCGGCATCCATCTCCATGGATTGTTGTTTAATTGATTCGGACTGTTTTATCAGTGCCGGAAAGGTTACTGTAAAAGTAGAACCCGACTCCAGTTCACTTTTTACGGTAATTGTGCCGCCATTCATTTCTACCAGGTTTTTGACGATAGCCAGCCCCAATCCGTGCCCTTTTGTTTTGGCTGTAAGGGAATTTTCAACTCTGTAAAATTTGTCAAATATCAGCTTCTGAGATTTTCGCGGAATTCCGTCACCCTTGTCAGTTACCGACATGGCGATGGAGTTGTTTTGTTTACGAACATCAATAAGAATGAACTTCTCATTTGAACTGTACTTCACTGCATTTTCAATCAGGTTATTCAGTATTGTTTCGATATGATCGGGATCGACCATGGCAAGGGGAATGGAGTCGTCACTTTGAAATTTAAAGGTAAAGCCTTTTGAAGTGATATATTTTTCACTTGTTCCAAAGACTCGTTCCGCAATTCTATCAATCTGATGGGGAGCCTGCTGCATAATATTTTCTCCTGCATCTACTTTAGCTACATCCAGAAGTTTTTCAATCATTTTTCGCAGCCTGACAGCCTCCTGATAGATGTGATCTCCGTAGCCTCTCAACCGGACTCCGTCTGTTACACGCCCATCTGCGATATTCTCTCCTGCAGCCTGCATAACAGCAAGCGGGGTTTTCAACTCATGGGTAATGTTTGCCAAAAATCCGGCCTGACGTTCAGCCAGCTCACGTTCTCGCTGGGCATTGATAAACATAAATACAAGAGCGCCAAACAGAGCGATTACAGCAAAAGCAAGCACAAAGAGGTTGCGTGTAAGCGATGCATTTGATGCGGCAACCGTAGGAGATTCGAGAAAAGAGGCATGCAGAATCCAGTTTTCAAGGAGATCGGGGAATCGCTGGCGGATATCAATTTCGTATGAATCTCTGTCCCAGGTATAATTTTCATCACTCCCTGCAAGAATTTCATTCTGCATCCAGTCGCGCAACCAAACCACCAGTCCTGAAGATTGAGTTGGCCCGAAATGTTCTTTCATCTCTCTTTTGAGATATCTGTCAACCAGATACTCTTTATCGATAATAAAATTGAGATGCCCAACCACAGTGCGGTTTTCTACATTGATGAGGGCAAGAGTCATGCTTCTGTGGGCATCAAATGTAACTTTGTTATTCCACCTGTAATCATCGAGCATTACCTGAATTCTCGACTTCGAAATACCGAAACCGTCGCATACTGCCCGCGGCACATCTATGGCTACTGTAAAGAGCTCTGATTCCTGATGATATTTATATATGGGTTGATCCGGATTGTGACAGCCATTCACATTGCGGGGGATGTAGTGGATATCGGTAAAAAGCGAGTCGTTAATAGCCTCTGTGAGCACTTCCTTAAACTGCACCGGGAATGCTCCGCTAACTTCCCAACCCTCTTCGAGGTGCTTCATGTTTAATTTTCTGATAGCCATAAATGGACTGTAAAACCGGGCCCTCACCTGGTGGGTAAACTCTTCCAGCTGGTTCTTTTTATTATCTTTCGCTGCCTCGATGGTTGATTCTCTTAAAGCGTAGAGAGAATAGATATTAAGGGAGGTAAGAGCCAGTACCGCAACGATTCCCAAACCAAGGAAAAACCACCTGAGTGTATTTCGTTTTTTAAAATTCTTAAATAAGGCCATATTAGACATGATTTTGCACCATAAGATGATCGAAAAAAACCGTTAAATAATAAAGAGAATCATGAATTGTTATAGTTTTTTACAATTGGCAAAGAGTTTTGATGCTTAATTCCAAACCCTGTTGTTTGCATTGATGTCCGGGAAATTATTTTCAGGATCAATTTCCACTTTAATAGCTTTTGAAGGAAGTTCAATTCGAAACTCTTTGGTTCTGTGCCCCATCAGCCAGTGCTCTTCACTAATAATTTCCCTTACCACTTCTCCATTTTCCAAAGTTATTTCAAGATGTACAGGCATTGGAACATTGCCAAGATCCTCTATTAAAATAACGGTCTCCATGCCATCTTCATATACCTCAGAGATCGATTGGTTCAGAGCCCATGTTTCGTAGTACCAGGCTCTCCAAAACCAGGAAAGATCCCTGCCGGAGACATCTTCGACGGTATTGAAGATATCCCAGGGATAGGGGTGCTTGTATTTCCATCGCTCCACCAATTCATGATGAACGTCCTTAAAGAGGTCATTACCTAAAATACCCCGGAGTGCAATCAATACTGAAGCCGGTTTGGGATAGGAAGCAACGCCATAAGCTGGGCCGGGATAGTGAAAATCGGACCATCTCATCATCTCTCCTTCCAAATCAGTTCCCGCAATTTGAAGATACCCTGCAAATACATCATAGTGATCAAATCTGTCGGGAAAGAAGTCCATATTGGCCTCATTGGTATGAAAAGAGGTGTACCCTTCATCAATCCATGTGTATCGCCGCTCGTTGGTGCTTAGTATCATCGGATACCACATGTGTGCCAGTTCATGAGCTGTTACCCCGTAGAGGCGAACAGCGCCTGCGTTGTTGTAATCGCCAATTATTGTCATCATTGGAAACTCCATACCACCGCCTATTATCTCGGCTCCCTCAACGGAGGTCATGTGGGGCCACGGGTAGGGTAAATTGATATAGTCGGAGAGAAATGTAATAGAGTGCTTTGCATAGCTGGCCTGTTCACTCCAAAGAGGTGCAGTTTCCCTGTAAAAAGAGTGAAT
>SKRK01000249.1 GCA_007118525.1 Balneolaceae bacterium | reverse complement strand
CCTGAATGGGTTTAGAATTCGACTCTAATTACAAGCTCAAAATTCATTCCAAAGTCACCCCCTCTATGCGAACGGAGTGAGTAGAGAGGGGGCCGGGGGGTGAGTCGGTGAGTCATTGGGTCTGAGGCAGAGCGAGTCCACCTTGAGTTTTAAATACACCTATGTATTTGTATTAAATATTGGTTCTAAATTAATAATGTAGCTTGTGGTATCAGGAATATTTTAGTAGATTATTTTAGAGTTTTATATCTAAATATCTTATATGTAGCATTGAGATCACTCACGAACATTTAAACAGTGCTGTAGCACCGATAATATGTTTTCTGCTTCCTGCCATTACGGGATACAAGCTATGATGTGTATAGCAAAAAAATCTTCCAGTGAAGAGAATTTAGAGCTGAGCAAGATTGCAGAAGAGTATGATATACCTAAGCACTTTTTGAGCAAAATTTTACAACAGCTTGTGAAGGGCAAATTGCTGAATTCTACGAAGGGCCCATCGGGCGGGTATAAATTAACACGCCATCCTGATGAAATAACGCTGATTGAAATTGTTGATATCATTGACGGACTGGACGTATTCTACGAATGCGGAATAGGTTTTAAAAAATGTGATGACGAAGACCCCTGCCCTTTTCATGATGACTACAAAAAAGTTCGGAATAAAGTTAAAGATCTCTTTGAGTCGAAAACACTTGGAGAGCTGAGTAGAGTTGCTGGAGAATCAGATCAAGTACTTCACATATTATAAATGGCAAGCTTAATACCATAGTAATGCAAGCCTGATTTTTAATTACAAGAATTAACTCTCATGAAGGACACAAAAAAAAGCCAAACAAAGGTCACAATTGATGCTAATGAAGCGGCTGCCTATATAGCTCACAAACTCAGCGAAGTCATCGCTATTTACCCAATTACACCGGCTTCAGGTATGGGTGAGTTGAGTGATGAATGGTCGATGGCTGGCAGAAAAAATATCTGGGGTACTGTACCCGATGTTATTGAGTTGCAGAGTGAAGGAGGAGCAGCCGGCACGCTTCATGGTGCCCTTCAAACCGGTGCTTTAAGCACAACTTTTACAGCTTCGCAGGGGCTTTTGTTGAAAATGCCCAACCTCTTTAAAATTGCTGGTGAGCTCACTCCTGCCGTTATTCACGTTGCAGCTCGATCCGTAGCTACTCATGCACTCTCCATCTTTGGTGATCACAGTGATGTGATGGCTATGCGGCCAACGGGAACAGCTATTCTAAGTTCAAACAGTGTGCAGGAAGCTATGGATATGGCATTGATTGCCCACGCTGCCACACTGGAATCACGCATTCCGTTTATTCATTTCTTTGATGGATTCCGAACCTCTCACGAAGTTCAGAAAATTGAACAAATACCTGATTCTGTCATCCGGGATATGATTGATGATGATTGGGTAATAGCTCACAGGAAACGGGCACTTACGCCAGATAAACCTGTTATTCGCGGTACAGCTCAGAATCCTGATGTCTTTTTCCAGGCCAGAGAAACCGGAAACCAATACTATAATGAATGCCCGGGAATTGTGCAGCGGGCAATGGATAAATTTGCAAAACTAACCGGCAGGCAGTACAACCTTTTCGATTACGTTGGCCCTGAAGATGCAGAGCGTGTAATTATCATTATGGGTTCAGGTGCAGAAACAGTTCACGAAACCATCGAAAAGCTGAATACCAAGGGCCAAAAAACCGGTATCATTAAGTGCCGATTGTTCAGACCATTTGGTATGGAACAGTTTATCGAAACGCTGCCTGAAACTTTGAAGGCAATTGCTGTGCTCGACAGAACCAAAGAGCCGGGTAGCACAGGTGAACCACTCTATAACGATGTGCTATCGGCATTACATGAAAACCGTGCAGAACAGTGGAAATCATTTACCGCTGAGCCGAAAGTAGTTGGTGGCCGATATGGACTCTCATCTAAAGAGTTCACCCCTGCTATGGTTAACAGGGTATTTAATGAATTGGAGTTAGAAAAACCAAAAAATCACTTCACAATTGGTATTCACGATGATATTACTCATACCAGCCTTGATTTTTCAACGAATGGCTGGGATTCGGATGAGGATGTATTTGAGGGGCTGTTTTATGGACTGGGGGCAGACGGCACCGTAAGCGCAAATAAAAACTCCATCAAAATTATTGGTGACAATACCGACAATTTTGCCCAGGGTTACTTTGTATACGATTCGAAGAAATCGGGAGCTACAACGGTTTCTCACCTCCGTTTTGGACCAAATCCAATCCGCTCGGCCTACTTGATAACCAAAGCGAAATTTGTAGCCTGTCACCAGTTCCAATTTTTGGAGCGGCTTGATATGCTTAAAAAAGCCCGACCCGGAGCTACGTTTCTTTTAAATGCACCTTACAGTCCGGATGAGGTGTGGGAAAATATTCCCAAAAAAGTTCAGGAGCAGATCATAGAGAAGAACCTGAAATTTTATGCGATTGACGCTTATAAAGTGGCGCGTGAAAACGGTATGGGAACCCGTATCAATACGGTAATGCAGACCTGCTTTTTTGCCATTTCCGATATTTTACCCAAAGAGAAAGCCATTCTTTTAATTAAAGATGCCATAAAAAAAGCGTACGGCAACAAAGGCGAAGAAATACTGCAAGGTAACTACGCCGCCGTTGATAACTCGGTGGAAAACCTGCACGAAATAAAGGTACCGGACACAGCTGATTCATCGATCGAAATGCGCCCGCCGGTTCCGGATGAAGCGCCTGAGTATGTGCAAAGAGTGATTGCTGAAATCATTTCCGGTAACGGTGACGATCTTCCGGTGAGTGCTTTTGAAGCGGACGGAACCTTTCCCACTGCAACAACACAATGGGAAAAAAGAAATATTGCCCAGGAAATACCGGTACTTGAATCGGATATCTGTATACAATGTGGAAAGTGTATGTTTGTTTGCCCGCACTCTGTAATACGCATGAAAGCGTTTGACGGCGAACTGCTGGAAGCAGCTCCCGAAACCTTTAAGTATATGGATGCACGCGGACGCGAGTGGCCGGATAACATGAAAGTGAGTATTCAGGTTTCGCCGGAAGATTGTACAGGCTGCGAGCTATGTGTGGAAGTGTGTCCGGCTAAAGACCGAACCAATGTAGGGCGTAAAGCACTAAATATGGCCCCGATTGAGCCACTCCTTGAACAGGAAATAGAGAATTGGGAGTACTTCCTTACTCTGCCTGAATACGACAGGTCTAAACTGAATCACGAAACAGTAAAAGGTTCACAATTCCTGCAGCCTCTGTTTGAATTTTCAGGTGCATGTGCAGGATGTGGTGAAACGCCGTATATAAAATTGGTAACTCAGCTTTACGGCGACCGGATGGTTATTGCAAATGCAACCGGCTGTTCAAGTATATATGGCGGTAACCTGCCATCAACTCCATACACCAAGAACAGTGAAGGCTTAGGCCCTGCCTGGTCGAATTCACTTTTCGAAGATAACGCTGAATTTGGACTTG
>SKRK01000261.1 GCA_007118525.1 Balneolaceae bacterium | reverse complement strand
TCTTATGGTATTTGGGATATTGAGTCCGGCTGACGGCCTCTCCGGGTTCAGTAATCCCGCTACAGTTACGGTTGCGGCCATGTTTATTCTGAGTGAAGGAGTAAGACGCACCGGTATTCTGGAATTAGCCGGCGACTTCTTCTCAGATAAGATGCAGGATAACTATAAAACATGGTTTTTTGCTCTTCTTATCTTTATAGCGGTTATATCAGCGTTTATTAACAATACGGCAGCCGTTGCCATTTTCATTCCTGTTATAATGGGCATCGCCTCAAAGGTTGGTGTGAGCCCTTCCAAAATGTTAATGCCTCTCTCATTTGCAGGAATGATTGGAGGTGTAACTACATTAATTGGAACTTCTACAAATATTTTAGTCAGTTCTATAGCTGTCGAACGAGGCCTGGATGCTATATCCATGTTTGAACTGACTCCGATGGGAATCGTCTATATTATTTCAGGGTTTCTGTTTCTCTATTTCATAGGCATTCGCATGATTCCTGAAAGAAGGAAAGAGAAACAGCTAACCGATCAGTTTGAAATGCAAAGCTTTCTAACTGATATCATTATTAACCCGGAATCTGAATTGGTTGGAAAACTTCTGAATCAAAGGAAGATGGCTGAGGAGCTGGATATTGATGTAATCAGGGTATTCAAAAAACACGGAGATAGATCGGCTCAGAGAAGTGAGGTCCTATTAGAGGGTGGTGATATACTACGGATAAGGGGTAATGCAGGAGAGATCAAAAAACTGATGGACCGTGAAGATTTTTCGATCAAGTCGCAAAGTGAATGGGCTGATGAAGATCTGCAACATGGCCAGGATACCCTTGTGGAAGCGGTAGTTGCCCCGGATTCTTCGCTCGATAACAAACGCTTAGGTGATTTTCCTTTTTATGAAAAGTTTGGGGGTGTTCCGCTTGCAATCAGAAAATCAGGAAAAATATTTCACGACAAACTGAGTGATGTAAAGCTTTCGGGTGGCGATTCTATTCTATTAAGTATGAGCTCTGAAAGGGTTGTTGAGCTTGAAAATGCACCCTCATTTGTGGTTGTATCGCAGATTGGTCACAGGCTTTATCGTGAGGAGAAAACACTCTTGGCCATTGGTATTTTGGCCGGCGTGGTGGCTTTTGCCGCTTTAGGAATTATTTCTATAGTTGTAAGTGCAATTGCCGGAGTAATATTGATGATTTTAACCGGCTGTCTTAGTACAGATGAGGCATACGAAGCGGTTAACTGGAAAGTGATCATGTTATTGGCAGGTGTTTTGCCGCTTGGTACGGCAATGGATCAAACCGGAGCGGCTGAGCTGATGGCTTTAGGAATGGTCGATCTTCTTCAAAATTTTGGTCCAACTGTACTGATGTCCGGTTTTTTTCTGTTTACGTTGTTAGTTACGGGTGTCATGTCAAACAATGCATCTGCGGCACTACTGGCTCCAATTGCAATTGAGGTAGCAAGTTCTATAGGTGTTCAACCCGAGCCGTTTCTCTATTCGGTTACTTTTGCAGCTTCATTGAGCTTGATCACACCATTTGGATACCAGACCAACACAATGATCTATGGCCCGGGCCAGTATACCATGTGGGATTTCTTTAAAGTTGGTGCACCGCTTAATCTTCTTTTTTGGATACTCAGTACTATCTTCATACCGATATTTTACCCTTTTTAAATAAGCGCGTATTAACTTTATACCGGGCATCCATTTAATTGGATGATGTATTGAATAATGATGGGGGATAGAAGTTTTCAATTTGTCATATTCCCGATTTGATTCTTGAAAAATTTTTGGGAATATAGAGCCCGGTAACAATCACAAATAATTAACTCGATGGTAATGGACAAAAAGGAAGAATCTACAGAGGTAAGTATTGATAATTTGGGAAGGGTAATATTCCTCTCCACAGTCGCGGCAATCGGGGGGTTTCTATTTGGTTTTGATAGTGGGGTTATAAACGGTACAGTTGGCGCCCTGCAAATTGCATTCGATTCAGATGCAGTGGGAACCGGCTTTAACGTGGCTTCCATGCTGTTGGGTTGTGCTGTGGGTGCATTTTTCGCCGGAACACTTGCAGATAAGTTTGGGCGAAAACCGGTTCTATTAATAGCTGCGATTGGTTTTTTGATTAGTGCATTCGGATCTGGTGCAGCTGGTTCATCCGAAATGTTCGTTTTAGCAAGGGTGTTGGGGGGGCTGGCTCTTGGCGCTTCAAGCGTTATTGTTCCCGCATATATCAGTGAGATTGCGCCTCCAAAAATCAGGGGAGCACTCACCACGTTAATGCAGCTGATGATTGTGATCGGTCTGTTTGTGGCATTTCTTAGCAACTACGCCATTGCTGGAGGTGCGGGAGGTGCGAGTGAGGTGTTTTGGGCCGAACAGCAGGCATGGCAGTGGATGTTTTGGGTTGAGATGTTTCCTGCGTTCATCTTTTTTGTAGGATTGTTATTTATACCTGAATCACCACGTTATCTGGTGGCAGCGGGCAGAATTGATGATGCCCGGGAAGTTCTTTCGAGCCTGTCAGACGTAAATGATGCCAATGCAAAAATTAAGGATATCCAGTCAACGCTTGAAGAAGACCGGAAGCCAAGACTCTCTGATATCATATCGAAACACACAGGGAAGATTCATCCTATTATCTGGGTTGGTATTGGGATCACCACGCTTCAGCAGTTCACCGGAATAAATGTTGTCTTCTATTATGGCGCTACACTTTGGCAGGCAGCCGGATTTACCGAAGAAAATGCACTACTTCAGAATGTAATCAGCGGTTCGGTAAACGTACTGTTCACTTTTGTGGCAATTGCACTGGTTGATAAAGTAGGACGTAGACCATTACTTATGATTGGTGCACTTGGCCAGGCTGTAATGCTTGGAATACTGGCACTTATTTTCGGTACCGCAGGTGTATCAGAATCCGGTGCGCTTCAGCTTGAAGGAAATATGGGGCTCTATGCGCTTCTCTCAGCCAACGGTTACATTGCATTTTTTGCATTTACATGGGGGCCAATTATGTGGGTGATGCTGGGTGAGATGTTCCCGAATCAGTTCCGCGGTGCCGCTCTGGCTGTCTGTGGCCTGATTCACTGGAGTTCAAACTTCACCATCACAATGACTTTCCCGATTCTGCTCAGCAGCATTGGACTGGGACTCTCTTACGGTATCTATGCAGGATTTGGGATACTGGCCTTCTTCTTTGTGAGAAGCTTTGTGAAGGAGACAAAAGGAAGAACACTGGAGGATATGTCGAGGGATGTGCGGTAACTCACCCCCCGTCCCCCTCTCTACTCACTCCGTTCGCATAGAGGGGGTGACTTTGGAATGAATTTCGAGTTTGTAAATTAAAACCGAACTCTAAACCCGTTTAGGAGTTCCCATCTCTACTCACTCCGTTCGCATAGAGGGGGTGACTTTGGAATGAATTTTGAGCTTGTAAATTAAAACCGAATTCTAAACCCGTTTAGGAGTTCCCCTCTTTGCTTGCAGAGAGGGGACAGGGGTG
>SKRK01000324.1 GCA_007118525.1 Balneolaceae bacterium | reverse complement strand
ATAACATAGGCTTCGTACCCGTTGTACTCCTCGGTTCGCAGAATTTGATGCTCAAAATCATCTACGATATCGGAATCGCGAACCAGGTCATCGTTTGTGAAGTCTGAACCCATCCACGACTGCGCCATCATGGATGAAGGAAGCCGTGTAGTCCGATCAATCCTTGGATCGTAGTTCCAGATATCGTTTTCTCTCATCAGGAACACGGTTCCGTCGTCTCTGGCGGGTGCCGTGATCAGGATCAGCGAATAGTCGCGCCCTTTCAGCCAGGATCGCATGGATACTTCCCTGTTATAGCGCGGACGCTCAATTCTCATGGTCATTTCAGCGTACTGCGAATCGCCCCGCATCATCTCTTCTGATCGCTCAAGAATTTCTGCGGCTGATTGAGCATTTGCCGGCTGATGCAGAAATGCGGCAGCAGCTAAGAAAAGAGTGGACAAGAGGATGGTTCTGTAGCTATGTGAATTCAACTTTCTCATGATCTTCAATATGTTTATTGGGTTTGTTTTTTATTCTCCTCTAATTGTTTGATCAAGAAGTTAACCCAGGATTCAATTTTTTGATCAACGGATTTCAGAAAGAGCATCCATTTTCTGAGAGAGTCAGATTGTTTATTCTTCATTTCTCACACCTTGATTTTTAATGATTTCAGCTTTATTAGCTTCCCATTTATCAATAATCTGATCAAATTCATCTCCCACCCAGCTATAGAATGTGGAAACTTCCAGCAGCCAGTCTGATACCTCATCGTCTCTGTGTTTCAGCATCATTCCTTTAGATAACAGTTCGGAAAACACAGTAAAAAGTTTCAGCCGTTCTTTCAGCATGCCGCCGGCTTTTTTCCGGCTGATCCTGAAATAGGTCTTCCGGTCGCCTGGCATGGATACCTGCTCAACCAGCTTCGAATAGACGAGCTGTTTGGTGGTAGCGCTGATGCTGCCTTTACTGGCTTCCAGGGTTTCGCGAATGTCATCAAAAGAGACCTGGTCTTTATCACAGATCATCAAATAACCGAAAACCCGGCCGGCCATTCGGGTCATCCCAAGCTTCTCAAGAACGAGCCCGGATTCTTCAATAAAGTTGAGTTTGTTTGTGTTCATAACTCAAAATATTAAAAAAGTTCATTTAGTTCAATAGTTGCTGAACTTAATGAATGATCGAGTTCTCTATATATAACTTAGTGAGTTGACCCTGAGTTTAGTGTAGTATTAGGAAGGGTTTAGGGATAGGGAAAACCCTTATATGCTCTGGTGCCATTACGTGGGGATCTTAGTGGCTAAAAAACTGCATTCCCACAGAAAAGCCTAACCATACCCGCCATCCACGATCACGGGTAGTACCTGATAGGATGGAGTACCAGGTGTATTCGTTCGCTATCTCCTTCTTGGAAATAAGCAGGTTGAGAGATGGGCCCGCATACATTTTAAAACCGCTTCGGAAATCTTTACCCAGCATTAAGCGGTAGCTATAGATGTTATCAAGAGAGATGGCAGCACGACCTTCCTGAATGTTTTGAATGCTAAAGTCACTTTTGGAGAAATAACCGTCATATTTAGAATCATAAAAGCGTTCTGCCAGGTCGCGATAGGAGCCGATGGTCCATCCCCAGCTCCACACGTCCTCCTTTTCAATCAACGGATTATATCCCAGAGACACCATATTGTAGATGTGACGGGTACCAAGTTTTAATCCGATGTGGGTAAAGCCTCCATCAGTGGTCCAGAGATCAATGTTATGGCGGCCGTTGCCATAGGCGCTAATGAGCCCAACAGGAAAACCACTAAACTCTCTGGCAATATTGATCAGTCCTATTTGCATGCCTGTGGCCCGATAGGCTACATTGAGAAGACCTGAAAATTGAATTCCATGCATATACCGGGTTACATTTACCAGGCCGGCACTTGAAAAGCCTTGAAAGTCTGTTGCCACATTCGTAACTCCTGAAAAGAAAAAGCCCTGGGCATTTCCGGTATTAAAGTTTCCAAACCCGGCAAAATAGATTCCCTGTGCATTGTCATAGCTGGCGTTTACCACTCCTGCAAATTGTACTCCCTGCACTTCCTGCCGGGAAATATTTGTGATCCCCGCAAGCTGTATCCCGAGTGTGCTTTGCCAGTTGGAGTTTGCGATACCGGCAAGCTGAATTCCCTGGATAACCCCTTCCGAAGCATTTATTAATCCTGCAATCTGTAAGCCCCTCATATCCCGTCTTGAAAAGTTGACAGCACCGGCGAGGTTTACACCCTGCATCACCCCGCCCGAGTAATTAACAGCTCCGATCTGCACGCCTCGCGTATAAAACCGATTGATATTAACCGGCCCGATCTCAAAGCGGTCAATACCGCCATGATACCCGGCTATCAGATTCAATGAGTATTTGGCAGTATAATTTTGAGCCTCAATGCCGTTGGTGCTCAGTCCCGGAACAATGGTAACTCTTACGTCCCTGTGGGGCCGATCACTCTGTTGAGCAAATAGAAGAGCCGGACTGAGTAGAATCAGAATGATAAAGAGAGTCGAAAGAATTTCTTTATGACTTAACATGTAACATGTAAAGATTTTACAGTTTATCAGGGCAGCAGATCATTTTACTACAAATGATTCGTAATGAAAACCAGGAAAAGATGAGTTCAGTCTGTCAGTTCCTCAGAATTTCAGCGCGGCATTGATCACTACCCGTGATGTAACCCGATCACGGAACTACGGCATCACTGGTACTGATCACCGGCACACTGGAAAACTGTTATTTCAAATGCTTCTCAAAAAATTCAAAGATCCTCAGGTATTCATCATACCAGGAGTGCGGGCTGGTGAAACCGTGGCGCTCCGAAGGGTAGATCATCATCTCAAAATTGGTATTGCCGTTCTGGATCAGCTCTTCGGCATAATGAAAAGCGTCCTGAACGCCAACATTGTCATCAATCAATCCGTGCAGGAGAATTACAGGCCGTTCCAACTCGGGAGCATAGGTTAGCGGAGAGCTGCGATCGTAGTGGTCGGGTACCTCATCCGGGTCACCCAGGCGCGGCAGCGTATACCAGGGATTGGCATAATAGTAATTTCTCCAGTTGGTTACCTTGCGAAGTGCAGCGCCTGCATGAAAACGGTCAGGTTTATACGATACGGCATAGAGTGCCATGAAGCCGCCGTAACTTCCGCCATAGATCCCCACATTATCCAGGTCGAGTGCACCGCCGGTCTGTTCCTGCAGCCAGTCGAGGCCGTCAACGATATCTTCGGTTTCATATTTGCCCATCCAGTTGGTTACATCTTCACGAAATTTACGGCCATAACCGGTACTGTGACGGAAGTCTACTTCCACAACAACATAGTTGTGCAGTAACAGATATTGGTGAAACATGTATTCGCGCCAGTAGTTGTTCGACCAGCCCTTATACACATTCTGAAGTGATCCGGCTCCGTGTGCAAATACCACAACAGGATATTGCCGTTCGGGATCATAATTTTCAGGATACAGAACCGACATCGGCAGCAGCGTTTCACCGTCGCGCCCGGTAAAGTGCACATATTCCTCTTT
>SKRK01000066.1 GCA_007118525.1 Balneolaceae bacterium | reverse complement strand
TCCGATATTATAGTAGCTCTGCAGCTTTGTAACGATATTCCCCATTTGATTTCCCAGCTCAAGAGACTTTTGGTAGCTCTCAAGAGCTTCATCAAATCTTTCTGTTGATTTATAAAGAATGCCCAGGTTTATATAATTACCTGTAATATATCTTGGATTACCAATATCCAGATTAATCTCCAGAGCCTGTTTTATATAGGTTTCGGCAAGTTCATAGTTCCCTTCACTCAAGTTCAGTGTGCCAAGATTCTCCAAAACTACTGCTCTCGTTTGAGAGTCACCTAATTGCTCTGCCAAACTCAGGCTTTCCAGATAATGATCTATTGCTGCAGGATAGTCTCCAAGCGACTCGTAAACTCCTGCAATATTCTGTTTTATCGCTGCCTGCATGCTTTGGTTTTCCTCCGCCCTGGCCTTTTCAAGAACCTCTTGATAGATCTGCAGCGCATCAGAAAAGCTGGCATTTTCACGGTGAGCTGTCGCAATCAGGTTTCCGATATTGACAGCCCTGGATGTGTGTTGAAGTTGTGTATAGGGCTCATTAAGCGCTGCAATTACAGAATCGGCCATACCCATTGAGAAAAAGTAATTTCCAAGATTACTATAGGCGAATGCTTTTCCCTCATCGTCGTCAATCACGTAAGAGACTGAAAGGGCATCATTGATGATCGTTTTTGCATCCCCAAGATTTCCCTCTGCTATCAAGTCGGCCGCTTTGTTATTTAGTTCGAGAACATACTCCTGATTCCGCTCTCGTTCAGTTTCCTGATCCTGTGTTTCACTTGTTATAGCTTTATCTGAATCGAATGAAATCGAATACACTTCTGAGCATACCGCAAAACAGAACAGGAGAGTGAGCATAGCCCGGAAAATGTGAGCAAAGAGATGGTAAAGCATATAAGCAGAAATCTAAAATTGAACGCAAATTAATATATAGAACTGTTTTCAGGTAATTTTAGTCGGAATGCTGTGAAAGTTCTGATGATTATTTTATTTCATCTGACCGGATTTGATCAACACCAAATTGTAAAAGCTTATTTGTGGTCTGAGTATATTTTTCACTTAAAATATTTTGAAGGTCTTTCTCTGCCGAATAGTAAATCTCTTTAAGCTCTCTTACCTGTTCAGATTTTTTTGGATCAATGCTGATCACCATGGTTTTGCCTGATCGTGCCTTATTAATAAATCCCCTTTTATCCAGCTTATCAATAAATCTTGTAATCGTTGAGGGTGCTAAATCCAGCTCTTCAGCAATCACCTTCTGAGAGGCTTCACCTTCTTCTTCAATCACCATCAAGAGTTCAACATAGGATGTGGCAAGCTTGAACGGTTTAAAGTAGGAATCAAAATGCCTGCTAACCGCCCGGCTGAATTTATTTACGTTTAAATGCATATTATTTTAATTGTTTTGTACATACAATGGATAAATTGGTCAATTCGCATTAGACAATCAACATAAACACTTCTTTTTTAATCTTTGAATTGCGATCTTCTATCACAGAATATCCCCATTTATGTACAGAGTACAACTCAAAAATTTTGAAGGGCCGCTTGACCTCCTTCTCTTTTTTATTAAAAGAGATGAGCTCAATATCTACGACATCCCTGTATCTCATATTACCCATGAGTTCCTGGAATACATCCGGCTTATGGAAGAGCTCGACCTTGATGTAGCCAGCGAATTCATCTACATGGCCAGCATGCTAATGTCGATCAAGGCAAAAATGATGCTTCCAAGAGATGCAGAAGATGATGAAATGCTTGATGAAGATGATCCGCGATATGAACTTGTACAGAGGCTGCTCGAGTATAAGCGCTATAAGGAGATGTCGGTAAAGCTTACAATCATTGACGAAGAGACACAAAAAAAATATTTTCGGGGTTACCTTGATGAAGATGAGGTTGATAAACAAGCTTCAGGAGAAGCCTTAAAAGACGTTTCACTCTTTGATTTAATGGCTGCTTTCAGAAAAGTACTCACCGACATTAAACGCCAGCACTCGTATCATAAAGTAGAAAAGGTTCAGTTCACAGTTGAACAACAGGCAGAGTATGTATTAACTGAACTGCAAAAAAGGGGACGTACCTCTTTTTATACATTTTGCATCTCCCTGAAAACACGAGCCGCAATTGTAGTAACCTTTCTTGCTATCCTGGAGATGCTCAAGGAGCAACAGATCAATCTCTTTGTTGAGGATGAAGATCCGACCGACTTTTACGTTGACTTAAAGCCGGTAGACGAAATTATTGGTACCCCCGGGAAATCCTTTAAATCTGAGTTCACATGAAAAAATACATATTCCTCGCAATACTTTTTACAGGCTGCGCCACCCAGATTCCACTAAGTGAGGTTACTTCATCTAACTCTCTTCTGGAATACAGTGATCGCATAACCCCTGATTTCCTAAGACAGCACCTTGAAGTAATTGCTCACGACTCTCTGGAGGGACGTGACACCGGGTCGAGAGGACAAAAGATTGCTGCCGATTATCTGGCTGATTATTACACCGGCCTTGGTCTCATGCCAAAAGGTGATGATGGAACCTATTTTCAACATTTTAAACTGAATGCCGAATACACAGACAGCCTGGTATATCAAACTTTCAAGATTCAGGAAAGTGATTCTATAAAAGTTAATCATACTGTTGAGTCGAAAGATTCATATGGGGAATATATCCGTCTATTTGGAGGAACCGCTCCTCTTGCCGGTGATGTTGTATTTGCGGGTTTTGGTTTGAATGATCCTGAAAGAGATGTTTTTCATCTGGATGGGGCAGATCTCCGGAACAAGTGGGTCCTGATTTTTGAAGATATCCCCTATGTTGTTGATGGAGATACACTTGTAAATCCAAATATTACAAGCAACAGCCGTATCAGATCAATATTGGTTGATGAGGATGCAGCCGGAATTCTGCTTATCTCAGATTATTCCCCTGAAGAGTTTAATGAACTGGCCTCTATAAGTTCCAGCCTGATCGGCAAACCCTCTAATTTGAGCTTGGCATATCTCGACAATAACAGGTCAGGAGCAGGATTTCCGCGTGGCTTTAAACAGATTAGCCCAAATATGGCCACGCAATTTCTCGGTTTAGAAAATGAAGATGAACTCTTTAAAAAGAGAGAGGAGTTGGTTCGTACAATTACAGATTTCCGGGCTGTTGAAACACCATACTATGTAGAGTATACACCTTACGATGGCCCGGGCTATATTGAAACGGAAAATGTTATTGCCTATCTGGAAGGGGCCGATCCTGACTTGAAAGATGAGGTTTTGGTACTGATGGCCCACTACGACCATATCGGTATTTCGCAGCCTGACGAAACCGGCGACACCATCAACAATGGAGCAGACGATAACGGCAGCGGCACGGTTGCGTTGATGTCTATCGCAAATGCCCTGCAACAGGCAGCAGAGAGTGGATATCGACCGCGAAGAAGCGTTCTCTTTCTGCACGTATCAGCCGAAGAGGTTGGGCTTCTCGGCTCAAGATACTACTCCGACCATCCGGTTATCCCTATCGAAAACACGGTTGCAAACTTTAATGCTGATATGAT